>JAJKIL010000126.1 GCA_021154515.1 Niastella sp.
CTGGAACAGGAACCTGCCAACGAAGAAGCGTTGTACAAGATCTGTTTCTGGACCGATTTTACCGGGCGTAATGAAGAAAGCATCACGTTGCATCAGCAGATCATTGAAGAGAACCCATACAGCGAACTGGCCTGGTTTAACCTGGCAGCCGCCTTCCAGGGATTAAAACTCTACGAAAAGGCCATCGATGCCTATAAGTACGCGGTTGCCATCGACGAAAAGTTCGATTATGCCTACCGCAACATGGGCGATGCCTTTATCCGGTTACGTAAATACAAAGACGCCATTGAAGTACTGGAGAAGGTGTTGGAGCTGTCGCGGCCCGAAGATGTGATATACGAAGCCATAGGTCACTGTTACGACCGGATGAAGAATTTTGCGCAGGCAAGGTTCTATTACCGTAAGGCATCGCATTTGAACCAGGGCGATAGTAAGCTGTATTACAAAATAGCCTGCACCTACATCAACGAAGGGCAGTGGTCAATGGCCGTAAAACAGCTGGAGAGCGCCATGCAGATCCATCGGCTGCAACCGGAGTACAACCTGGCCATGGGCGAGTGTAAAATGCAGCTGGGCGATTATAAAGAAGCTATTCAATATTTTTCTAATGTGGTTCGGCAACGGCCACGCAATATCTCAAGCTGGGAAGCGCTTATCCGCTGTTTATACCAGGGCGAATTTTATGAAGAAGCCCTTGAACAGGCAAAAGCCGCTTTAAAGATCACCGAGTCGAAACCCATATTCATCTACTACCTCAGCGCCATTTACCTGGCATTGGGTAAAACCAAGGAAGCCCTGTTGCAACTGGAAGCAGCGCTTACGGCATCACCTAAATTGCTGAAGAAGCTGATACACCTTAACCCCGCTATCTTGCGGCATCCACTGGTTATTGATGTAATAGCCCATTCCAAAAAAAGAAATTAATAAACAATACGACCTCAGGTGGGTCACTCTTTCAGAGTGGCTCACCTGAGGTTTTGATGCCAGGGTAAGCCGTCCGCCAGCCGGCGGACGACCCACCTGACAGGTCTGTTTATTAGTCTACCCGGCTGGTTATTGCATAAAGCCCGGGTTTTAATTTGCTTTTAACAGTCTTGCCAATTGCTTTTCGCATATGAGCTGAAGCATATCACTTGTATGATGTTTTCCATTATTTTTGCGGCGGCTTTAAAAATTGTTGCACAAAAAAACTAGGAATGAATTTTAACCTCACACAGATCCCCGACAGGATTAAGAAACCACGCAACAGCGGTATTACCATGGTAATGGATAAAGGCCTGAGCATTCCCGAAGCACAAAATATGATGAGCGTGGGACACCCGCACATTGATATAGTTAAGCTCGGCTTTGGCACTTCATTCGTAACACCGAACCTGCGTGAAAAGATTGAAGTTTACAAATCGTATGACATTCCCGTTTATTTTGGCGGTACTTTGTTTGAGGCGTTCCTGATCCGTAACCAGTTCAATGATTACATCAGTGTTTGTAAAGAGTATGGTATTTCCTATATGGAAGTAAGTGATGGCTCTATCAATATTCCCCATGCAGAAAAATGCGGTTATATTGAAAAGCTGGCCAAACACGGCACCGTGCTTAGTGAAGTTGGAAGTAAAGATGCTGCTCATATTATTCCCCCTTATAAATGGATTGAGTTGATGAGCGCCGAGCTGAAGTCCGGTTCAACATACGTTATTGCCGAGGCCCGCGAAGCTGGTAACGTAGGTATATACCGTGGCTCTGGTGAAGTACGTGAAGGCCTGGTTCAGGAGATCCTTACACAAATTCCCGGTGAAAAGATCTTGTGGGAAGCGCCCCAGAAAGCACAACAGTTATACTTTATCGAGCTGCTGGGCTGCAACGTAAACCTGGGTAATATTGCCCCTACAGAAGTAATACCATTGGAAACAATGCGTATTGGGTTGCGTGGCGACACGTTCAATTTGTTCCTGAACGGAAACGGAGTGAAATAGGTTGAGTCGTTGACAAGTTGACGAGTTAACACGTTGACAAGTTGACAAGCGTGAACTGAAAGTAGCATTCGTGTAGAAAGTGGTAAGTTGATAGGGTTGATAAACTTGACGGGGTTAATAGAATTTGCGAATGAACAGGTTGAGGAGGCTTAAAAGCGAGGCCCGGATTTCGGGAACCCTTTCACGTTTCACGTTTGACGTTTCACGATCTTAAGTTCTCAAAAGCATCAATTAAAGGAGAATCCTCATGAAAAGGTATGGCTTGATTGGCTATCCGTTAAGCCATTCATTTTCTCAGAAATATTTTACAGAAAAGTTCCAGCGGGAAGGGATCACCGGTTGTGTGTATGATAATTTCCCGCTGGCTTCTATTGATGAGTTTGCCGCGCTTATCCAACAACAGGCCGATCTGCATGGCCTGAATGTTACCATTCCCTACAAAGAGAAAGTAATTCCCTTCCTGCACGCGCAAAGCGAAGTGGTTAAAACAATCGGCGCCTGTAACTGCATCAGAATTGAGAATGGTGAATTAACCGGTCATAATACCGATGTAGTGGGCTTTGAGGAATCATTAAGACCGCTGCTGCAACCCCATCATAAAAAAGCATTGGTGCTGGGCACCGGCGGCGCTGCCAAGGCCGTTCATTATGTGTTGAACAAGCTGGGAATTGATTTTTACGAAGTGTCGCGCACGCCCGGCACTGCCCGTCAGCTTTCTTATCAACAGGTAGATGAAGCGGTGATAAAAGAGCATGAGGTGATCATCAATACCAGTCCGCTGGGTATGTATCCCAACATTAATGAATGTCCGCCCTTGCCATACCAGGCACTTACTCCCAGGCATTATTTGTTCGATCTGGTGTACAATCCCGCCAAAACATTATTCTTGCAAAAAGGGGAGGAGCAGGGCGCTGCTATCAAGAATGGGCATGATATGCTGATTATACAGGCGGAAGTGAGTTGGAGGATTTGGAATAGTTGATCAGTTGACAAGTTAACAAGTTAACAAGTTAACCAGTTGACCAGGAAGAAGAAAGTTAGGAGAAATAAAGAGGAAAGTTGATAGGGTTAATATAGTTGATAGGGTTGATAAAGTGATCAGAGGGTAAAGTTAAAAGAGAATATTGCACTTTCGCGAGTCCTTTCACGTTTCACGTTTGACGTTTCACGACTGGCTACTGCCTTTCAACTTAATTGCCACTTCTTCCGGAATAGCCGCTACCTTTTTCTTCGCATAGTCATAACAAACCATACCTGTTTTAGCTACAGCTACTAATACTGTAGTATCACCGGAACGCTTTTCCAGCTTATAATACAGATCGAAAGCTATTTTGGAAATATCGCCTGCAGCTACGGAGGCAATCACTTCATCGCCGTAGAACAATTCGCTTTTGAATTCAATCCCTACATCGCTCATGATTACGCCTACACCGGCCAGGTCCAGTTCACCATAGCCTAACTGTTTCAGGTATTGCACCCGGGCTTCATGGATCATTGAAAGGATGGTATCATTACCCACATGTTTGCCATAGTTCAGGTCGGTAATGCGAACGGGTATAGTAGTAGAAAAAGTAAGCTGTTCGGGGAGTTCAACTTTAATTCTGGCCATGCTGGATGTGATTAATTACCTTTCTGATTTCTCATTCTTCATTTTCCTATTCATTCTCCATTAGCAGGTCCTTCAGCTCCAGGATATCGGAAAAACTGTTGGCTGTAGGAACAAACGAAGCCTGGGTCATGAATTTTTCTTTCCATTCACTGAAACGAACCTTCCACAGGCTGTTTTCCTGCATCATGAAATCGAAGTAATCCTGCGGTTCAGCTTCCTGGTTCAGGGTGCTGATGATGTGCAGGAATTTGGAAGAAATCCGGGTTTGCTCACCATTGGGGCTGGTCACATTGATGTAACAATTATCAGGAGAGGTAACCAGTTTTTTATCGAGGATAACCTGACCCTTGGCATCGCGGATAAGCGGCGCTTCCACGTCTGGGGAATTGGCATTGGTAAAATCAACTGCCTGCATGTCGTCTGTACCGGCATAGCTGGTAGCGATGGGCTGATAGTCGTAAAAAGCAGTACGACGGGCGCCATGGCGGTTATAGCGGTTGTTGAGCATATTGACGTCAGCAGAAGCCGTTAAAGCCGCAATAGGCTTTTGCGAAATAGCCTCGCCAATTTCGATATCAGCAGCGCGCGTTCTGTCTGGTGTGGTTACACTTTTACTATTGGCTGGAGCCGTGGTGGCTTTGCCGGCCACTTCAGGGGTATCGGTTGTATTGGCCTTATCTAAAAAGTACCAGGCGCCAACGGTTAACAAAACCATGGCGGCGGCAGCTATAATAGCTTTGCGAGAAGAATGCAGGGCAATTACCCGGCCTTCTTTTTTGACGGCAGGTTGTTGGGCTGATAAATAAGCGGCTATCTTTTCCCATACCGTAGCAGGAGGCGCTACGGAAATATTATTTAATTTATTTGCTACCAGTACTTCATCTGTTTCGTGCGAAGGGTTCAGTTCAGCTGCGATAGTCGACCATAAGCCCGCAGGAGGCGTAACCGACAGTTCTAACATTTTTTGAGCAACAGGAACATCCTCCGCATCAAATTCAGCATTCAGCCTGGCCGCAATTTCGGGCCATACGCCCGGTGGAGGCTGTACTTCCAGGTTATTCAGTATATGTTTGATCTTTGTTGCCATGGTTACCGGGTGTAGGATTTTTGCGTGTCGCTTAAATATTGAGCTATCTTCTTTTGTAAAACGGATTTGGCCCGCGCCAATTGTGATTTGCTGGTTCCTTCGCTGATCCCCATCATATCACCGATCTCTTTATGCGAATATCCTTCCACTACATACAGGTTGAAAACTGCTCTGTAGCCGGGAGATAATTCCTGAACAATCTTTATGATGTCTTTTTCTGCCAGATTTTCAAGAGCCGAAATGTCGGTATTTTCAATAGCGCCTTCTTCTTTTTCCGTAACCATCGACAGTTTGGTCGATTTTTTACGGAAATGTTCGATGGACGTATTCACAAATACCCGCCTGATCCAGCCTTCAAAGGAGCCTTCTGCCCTGAAATGGTGTAAGTTTCTGTAAACCTTTATAAAACCTTCCTGCAGCAGATCCTGCGCGTCTTCGACATTGCTGGCATATCGCAAGCAAACCGCATACATTTTAGGAGAAAAACGGAGATACAGTTCTTCCTGCAATCGCCGGTCTCCTGCTATGCATCCTCTTATTAAGTCGGATTCAGATATTGTATAGTTGCTTTTCTGCTCCAAAAAACTTTATCTAATATTAAAATTACTCCTATCGTGTTGTAATTACCTGATTTTGCAAAAATAATACAAGTTTATCAGCTGCTTTTTTGCGGTGGCTGAGCTCATTCTTTTCTGCCATGGTCATTTCGGCGAAGGTGCGATCGCTGCCGGTGGGTTTAAAAACCGGGTCGTAACCAAAACCACCTGCGCCGGATCGCTCCCGGGTAATTTCGCCTTCACAAACACCTTCAAAAAGCCATTCCTTTCCTTCCCAGATCAGGGAGATCACCGTGCGGAACCGGGCCTGGCGGTTTTCTGCATGGCCCAGTTTGGTCATCAGCTTTTCAATATTCTTGTCAAAAGCCTTGTCTTCCCCGGCATAGCGGGCGCTTTTTACGCCTGGTTCGCCGTTCAGCGCATCTACCTCCAGACCGGTATCTTCGCTGAAACAGCTCAGACCCGTTAACTGGTGAATGGTGCGCGATTTTTCGGAAGCATTGGCTTCCAGGGTATCGTGCGGTTCAGGAATGTCAATGTCTATGCCTGCCTGCTTTAATGGAATAACTTCCAGGTGCTGGCCAATGGCCGCCTGGATCTCTTCTACTTTATGCTGGTTATTGGTAGCGAATATTAGCTTCATATAATTAATCGTGAACGTCAATAATGTAAAGGCAGTGAGCAGTAGGCAGAGGTGAAAAGGCAGAAGGCATAGGGCAGAAGGCAAAACCGCGTCGCGGCAACCCTTATCAGCTTTCAACTTTATCAACTTCCTAAATGACTCATCCTAACCTTCTTCTTTCTCGTCAACTGGTCAACTGGTTAACTGGTCAACCTGCTCTCAAAGAAACATACGCTTCAAACAATCCCACAACTTCCTTTTCAATACCTTCGCCCCCTCCGTTTCCTGGTTCAGCTGGCTGAGCGGGGGAGTGAACAAATACGTAGTACCGGCGTAGGGTTGTTCCTTAAACGGTGGAAAACTAATAGGTAATTGAATATCACCCGGTTCTACCCCCAATAATAACAAAGATTTAGGTTGTAACTGCGTTTTCAGCCTGTCGATGGTAATAGGAGCATTGGCATAGTTCACAATGGCCACATCGGCCATGTTCAGCTTACAGGCGCCCAGCATTTTGGTCAGGAACTGCAGATCGGCTTCCGGCACATACACATCGTTGGGACAATTCACTACTACGGTGATCTGTTGTTTATTATTGCCCAGGGTTTTATATGCTTCCGGCTCTTCTTGTTTCACCGGTTGGGTTATTGTAACAGGTTCTGCTACCGGAAGCTTCCCGCCGGCCTCATCCAGTGGAGGGGGCGTATGGAGTTTCGTATTTGCCGTTTCCTGCCGGGGAAGGGTTCCTCCTTCAGGCTGTATCAACGAGTTACGATACAGATCGGCAATTACAAATCCCGGTAAATTTATATTAGTCAGGCTCATTTTTTAAAATACGTTCTTTATCAAAGATATAGCTGTCTAGCGGATTAGTAGGTTTAACGAACGATTGTTAGTAATTTATTTGACAGCCCGAAACTTTATTTGTTTATTTGCGGCTCAAAAATACTGATTATGGTAGAAGCTTATAGTATCCCGGTTACAAAAATTGAGCGTAGCCGGTTACAGGGCGTTACGCTCGAAAACATTCCTTTTGGAAGAACATTTACCGATCACATGCTGGAGGCGGATTTTGAAAACGGCGAATGGAAGAACGTGGAGATCAAGCCGTACCAGCCGTTGGTGGTAAGCCCGTCATTGGCGGCCATTCATTACGGCCAGTCTATATTCGAAGGCATTAAAGCCTATAAGAACGAAGCCGGGGAAGCTTACATATTCAGACCTTACGATAATTTTAAACGGTTCAATTTTTCAGCCGCCCGCATGGAAATGCCCGAGGTGCCTGAAGAGATCTTTATAGAAGGCATGCGCAAGCTTGTAGAAATGGATAAGAACTGGATCCCGGCGCTGAAAGACCATAGCCTGTATATTCGTCCATTCATGTTCTCAGCCGATGAAATGATCGGCGTACGGCCTTCGGAAACCTATAAATTCATGATCATCCTGGCGCCTACCGGTCCGTATTACAGCGCGCCCATGCGGATATATGTTGAAGAAAAGTATACCCGGGCCGCACCCGGTGGGGTAGGGCAGGCCAAGGCGGCCGGTAACTATGGTTCCAGCATGTATGTAACCGCTCAGGCAAAGAAAAAAGGGTACGACCAGGTTTTATGGACAGACGTTTATGAGCACAAATATGTGCAGGAGATAGGCACCATGAATGTGTTCTTTGTAATTGGTAATAAGGCATATACGCCCGATCTGAGCTCCGGCACCATCCTGGCCGGCGTTACGCGCGACAGCGTAATGACCATCCTGGAAGAAATGGGCCTGAAAGTGGAAGAACAACCCATTTCTGTAGATATGCTTATGGATGCGTACCAGGCCGGAGAGCTGCGCGAGGTGTTTGGCACCGGTACGGCCGCCACGGTTTCACTGATCCGCGAGCTGCGATATAAAGATTTTGTCATGTCTTTCGATACCACCAAATGGACAGTTACCCCGGAAATTAAAAGCCGCCTGGATAACATTCGCGAAGGCCGGGTTGCCGATAATCACGGGTGGATGTTCAAAGTCTGAGGTATTTTACGAGGGAAAAACGCTGTTTTTCAACTTATTTTGCACACTTTAGGCACATAAGCAGGATTGTCCTGAAAATTGGACTCAATTTTTTTGGTTATAAAATTAATCCGCTTACCTTTGCCGTCCCAAAATCAAAAGGTTAAGAATGCCTACTATACAACAATTGGTAAGAAAAGGAAGAGAAATCATCAAGGCTAAAAGCAAGTCAAGAGCATTAGACTCCTGTCCCTTCCGTCGTGGTGTGTGCACCCGTGTTTATACAACCACTCCTAAAAAGCCTAACTCGGCTTTGCGTAAAGTGGCCAAAGTGCGTTTAACAAACAAAGTAGAGGTTATCGCCTACATTCCAGGTGAAGGACACAACCTGCAGGAGCACTCAATCGTGCTGGTGCGCGGTGGTCGTGTAAAGGATTTGCCAGGTGTACGTTACCATATCGTACGCGGTAGCCTTGATACTGCCGGTGTTAAAGACCGTAAACAAAGCCGTTCCAAATACGGAACTAAAAAGGAAAAGGCTAAAAAATAATTTAGACAGCTCTACAAATTTTTATAAATGAGGAAGACAAAAGTCAAAAAGATTCCCTTAGCGCCTGATGCCAGGTACAATGATTTGATGGTAACTCGTTTTATCAACAACCTCATGTGGGAAGGTAAAAAGAATACAGCTTTCAATATATTCTATACTGCATTGGACCGTGTTGCTAAAACAACCGGTGAAAATGGGTATGAAGTATGGAAAAAAGCACTGAGCAACGTTACGCCTGCTGTAGAAGTACGCAGCCGTAGAATTGGTGGTGCCACATTCCAGATCCCAGCCGAAGTTCGTGTTGATAGAAAGGTTTCTCTCAGCATGAAGTGGTTGATCCGCTATAGCCGCGAAAGAAACGGTCGTAGCATGGCTGAAAAACTGGCTAACGAGATCGTTGCTGCCAGCAAAGGTGAAGGCGGTGCTTTCAAAAAGAAAGAAGATACTCACCGTATGGCTGAAGCCAACAAGGCTTTTGCTCACTTCCGCGTATAACACGTTAAGTATATCTTACCATATATACCCACCAGTTTCCTGGTGGGTTTTTTTGCGTTGTCTGAACTGGGATGTGTAGGATGAGTGGGATTTATGGGATGGTACCTGAATGGTAGCATAATGGTATCGGAATGGCCTGGGTATTGTCTGAGGATGCTCTGGAGACTGTACTGGAACCCTAGTCCATATGACCACTCTTAGACAACTCTCTGACCACTCTTAGACAACTCCCTGAGCATTCCGCTACTGCACCATCACCTTGCCGGTAAATTCCTTCTTCCCATTCTTCTTTATTATCACAAAATAAACACCGCTTTTAAGTCCGTACAGGGGGATCGTTTCAACCGTTTGCTGCATCCGGTATTGTAATACCTGTTGCCCCAGTGTGTTGTACAGTAACAAATAGGTGTTTTGAGGCTCTTCCCGGGTAAGCACCGATAAGTAACCTGTTGCTTTTACCGGGTTAGGGAAAATAAGATAGCGGGTAGTGAGGAAGTAATAGATGCTTTGGGGATTACTGTATATCACCATCCCATTGTTGAGCTCTATTTTAACCCTGTAGGTATTTACACCGTCTGTCAGGTTCTTGTCGGCCCATTCAAAATAAAGTGTTGTTCCTGGTTGAAAACTTTGCAAAGGTTCATACCCGCTCCTGGTAAGCTTCTCAAACGTTATACGCTGAACATTCAGGGTAGTGCCGATCTCGGCCATCAGCTCACCGGTATTTCCATTATCGAGGTCAACCAAAAAATTCTTCAGGTAACAGTCAACCCCCTGCATTTGATAGTTGATGGTGTACGCCTTCAGGCCGGGACGATCGGGGGTGACCATCGGTGCAACGGTGTACCACAAAAAATTACCCGGCTGGCGAATGATGATGCTGGTATCGGAAGAAGTGGTAACAGGCTCCAGGTACTTTTGTCCCAGGCGAAATACCCGGTAGCTATTGATGCCGGGGATGCGGTCCCAGAACAGCATGGCAGAATCGGGACAATTAAATCCTACATGAATGGGTAATACCGGCGAAATGGTGAACGTATCGGATGTAAACACCTGTCCATTGATGGTCATTCGTAACAGGGCAATGCTGCAGGTATCGGGTACATGCCAGTAGCTACTGCCTTGAGACAGGACCGTGGAATTATCTATGGTTTGCCAGCTGGCGCCTTTGTTAAGACTGTATTCCAGCGAGCCGGTATTGGTATTGAAAGTTGATGACCAGCGCAACAGGTTGTCTATACCACTTTGGGCATAATCCACAGCTGTAGGAAATTGCCATTGAAACTGATCGGCTGCATCGGTTTGCCAGGCAATGGAGAAGGGCTGATTACCACCGGAAGTAATAGAGGAACCCCTGACCCGGATGGTATAGGTGCCGGAAATGGGGTTGTCGATCGTGATCAGCTCAACCGTATTCAGGTTATCTTTTTTTCGCACGGCTGGTTTTAACAGGGAGTCGATGATAGGGGCCGGGCTGAGCACCCAGGGTTGCCAAACCTGCAGGTTATTATCAACCAGCTCCAGGTCCAGGTCGTTCACCAATGCTTTGGAGGCGTTGGCGGTGGCAGCCGGGTCCATCCAGCACAGGGTGACCTTTACCTGCCTTGTATTGGCAGGCACGTTTATGGTAAAGGTTTGTGAAGCGCCTTGCGCCGCGGAACCGGAAAAGTATTGTTCCTTCACCAACTCCTGCAGGGCCTGGTAAGCGTTCAGGCTACCATAACCCGACTGATAATCGGGTCCTTTTGTACCCCGGTCATCGGCGCTATTTATTAAAACTGCTTTTACCAGCGAGGCGGGTGGGAGGGCGCCGCCATGTTTTTCCCTGTAATACTGCTGAAGCAAAAGCACGGTGCCTGAGGTATGGGCGGCTGCGCCGGATGTTCCATCTTCACCAAATGCAATCAGTTCGGGTTTTATCCGTCCATCATAAGCCGGCCCGCGGGAACTGAGAAAGGCCACGTTCCCAAACGAATCGGTAGCACCCACCGTTATAATGTTCTTGGCCATTTTAAAACTGCCGGTAAGGTTGGCCATGTTGTTGATGCCTGCGTATGGACCATTGCTAACGAGATTACCTGAATTACCTGATGAAAAAACATGCAGCAGTCCGGGATTATTAATAATACTGGCGTCGTAGGCGGCCGCATCGGCCCCATAATAATTTTCAATACCGGTTCCATAAGAATGGTTCTGTACCGAAATGCCGTATTGTTTATACACATTATCGGCATCGGGTAACAGGCTGGAGAAGTTCGAGGAGATGAGGGAGGCGGCTGACGCAACTCCGTTGCCGGTATAAAAAGAGTTTTCTCCGCCTGCAATGATGGTACACATGTACGAAGCATGTGAGGTAATGAGGTTAGCCGAGAGTGGGGTAGAAATATACCGCGCTTTATAATCGATGTCGGTAGTATCGGGTTTGTTTTCTTTTACCGATGCCACCATATTGGCGCCGGTTAACAGGGGGTACTGGCTATGCACCAGGTTGATGGTGTTAAGGCTGTTATCGAAGGTGCCTACCGCCAGTTCTTCATGCGGAATACGGGGTACATCCACAAACCTGACAAAGGGTTGGTTCAACACAAATGAATCGAGGAGGGGGCCACTGGCTGAAACCACCAGCAGGCCACCAGCTTGTTCCTGGAGAATTTGAACAGGTAACTGTTTTGTACGAAAGTAGTTTTTGGCAGAATCGATGTTGGATGTAACAATCCAGAACACCTGTTCTTTTTTATCGGTGAACAACCGCCTGTTGTTTTGTAAAACAGGCGATAGTTTGCGGTTGACCGGAACTATAGCACGTTGCGCCTGTACTATCAGTACGGTGAATGAAAGGATAAGCAGCAGAAGCCCGGTTCGTTTCATGATACAATCTACAAAATTTGTGAATGATGGCGCCACACGGATCAATAATTTCGCCTAACCCTCCTGGACATACTAAATTTGACTGAAAACAATTTTTTAATAAGCTGTCTAAACGCCAATGATTTATAAATAAAAGTGCTTCTTCTGCAACGGCGTTGCTTAAATTACCTGAAAGTTATGTTATGAAATTTATTAAATTGAAGGAACCATCAATTTGTAAACTATTTAAACAAAACACTTATGAGAAAAATTTTTCAGGGGGCTGTGGTATTCACAGCCTGTGTTGTATTATTCTCCTGCCGAAAAAATGCTGCCAGTGAACAAACAGCCGCTCCCTCCGATGAAGCCCTGAGTAAAATTTATGCACTTGGATTTAGTAATAAAAATGTATCCCTGGATGAGGATGGGAATTATATAGTGGAAGGGGATATTGCGTTAAGCGAAGCCGATCTGAAAGCCGTGCCTGATATGCAGTTTTTACGGATAGGCAGTGCTGAACAGTATCGTACCTATAATCTGGTGACCCGCCTGCCGCGCGTTATTACGGTTAGCATGGATCCAAAAATGCCTTCCTCTTATATAGCTGCCCTGGATGAGGCGCTTGGCCGTTACAATGCCGAAAAGCTGTTGATCACCTTTCAGCGGGTATCTTCAGGTGGCAATATTGCTATAGTAAAAGGGAATGGGAGTTACCTTGCCTCTTCAGGTTTCCCTACCAGTACCGGCAATCCTTACAACCAGGTAAAGGTGAATACAAGGGCTATCGGCAATCAGCCACAGGCTACGGTAGCCTCCATACTGGCGCATGAAATAGGGCATTGCATAGGATTCCGTCATACCGATTATATGGACCGCTCGTACAGTTGTGGCGGCCAGACAGTAAATGAAGGCGCTTCTACCATAGGAGCGGTATTTATCCCGGGCACCAATCCCAATCCGGATCCCAACTCATTTATGTTGTCGTGCATTGGTTCCGGCGAGGACAGGCCGTTCAATGCGAATGATAAAACGGCTTTAGCTTATTTGTATTAAGGCAGAAGGCAGAAGGCAGAAGACAGAAGCGAGAAGGCATAAAGTATTAGTCAGAAGACAGGCGAGATAATCATGTGGAACCGAAACTTAAAGC
>JAJKIL010000127.1 GCA_021154515.1 Niastella sp.
AACTTTGTACAAAAAAGGATAGCAAGAATAGTTCCTTTATACTGGGTAGCACTGGTCATGGCGTTTTTGATTAGAATTTACATGCTCTATCAAGGGCGTCAGCTTCCCTATAATCCTGGTCTTGCATTTTTAAGTAATGCTACCTTTACACAAACCTATTTTTCAGACTACGTTACTGCTATTAACACCCCAGGATGGTCATTATGTGTTGAAATGCTGTTTTATTTCTCATTCCCATTTTTACTGAAATTTCAAAAATCCAGGAACAGGTTATTCATTATTACATCTATAGCTTTATATCTTATATCCGCTATAGTTCATAATCTTTTAATAAAGACCAATAGCCCATTAACAGTATTTACCTTCTATTCACCTTTTCTCCACTTCAATCAGTTTTTAATTGGCATGTTGGCTGCCCAACTCTACAAAATAAAAAATTTAAAGATCAATCTATTTATATCACTTAGTTCGTTATTGGTGATCATACTCTTTATGGGTATTCCTATCGGACTATCTGCTCATGACGGGCTGCTGGCTCCGGCTTTTGCTTTATTGATTAGTTCTATTGCAGCAACGGACTATTCATTTTTAAGAATAAAACCACTGGT
Organism: Niastella sp.; assembly: GCA_021154515.1. GTDB lineage: Bacteria > Bacteroidota > Bacteroidia > Chitinophagales > Chitinophagaceae > Niastella. Next base: position 609 of record JAJKIL010000127.1, read on the forward strand.
CTTCCTGGGTGAAATAAGTTATGGCATTTACATATTGCAATTACCTGTTCACGATTATTTTCATAAATTCTTCTCCAGGTTCTTACCCAATCAACACGTAGAATTTATTCTTTATGTCTTCTTATTAATAGCTGTATCTGCATTTTTTTATTACACAGTTGAAACTCCCTGTAGAAGATGGATCAACAATTTTGGTAAAAAAAGCAAAGGCAATAAAAAATTGGAGGCACAAACATTAATAGTGCCTGAAGAAGCTGATTATAACTATAAATAATCAACTGTACTTATCGCTTTCTACTCATATCGTAATGCCTCAATAGGATCCAACCGCGATGCTTTCTGCGCCGGGTAATACCCAAAGAATACACCGGTAATGGCGCACACCATAAACGACAGCATAATAGACGATTGCGATACCAACGTTGGCCACGATAAAAACAACGTTACCAACCGCGAGGCAGTAATACCTAATAGCACGCCGAGAATACCACCGGTAATACTGATCAGGATCGCCTCTATTAAAAACTGGAACAGGATGTCGGTTCCTTGGGCACCAATACTCATACGTAAACCGATCTCTTTAGTACGCTCCGTTACCGACACATACATAATGTTCATGATGCCTATTCCACCCACTACCAGTGAAATACCGGCTATGGCTGCCAGTAATACGGTCAACAACTGACTGGTTGAACTAAAGGTATTGATGAGCTCCGCCTGGGTACGCACCATGAAATCATCTTCATCGGTTGCTTTTAATTTATGTGAAGTACGCAGGATACTGGTGACCTCTTCCGTTGCCTGCGCACTGCTGCCTTCATCAATTGCTGAAGCGTAAATATTTTGAATGTAAGGAATGGCCAGAATTCTTTTTTGCACGGTGGTATAAGGCGCAATGATGATATCATCCTGATCCTGGCCAAATGCGTTCTCGCCTTTTTCACCCAATACCCCGATAACTTTAAATGGTATCTTATTAAAACGGATGATCTTGCCTACCGGGTCTTCGGAGCCAAAGATATTTTCCACTACGGTTTGACCGATCAAACAAACCTTATCGGCTGTATTCACATGCTCCTGCGTAAAAGTGATGCCATCTTTCACCGGCCAGTTACGAATAGTTAAATATTCAGGGCTTACTCCCTGAATGGTAGTAGGCCAGTTGAGAGCGCCATTGATGGCCTGCCCTTTCGACTGTACAGCAGGCGACACGGCTGAGATATAGGTGGCTTGTTTCTGGATGGCTTTTACATCATCCATCGTAAGAGATTGCAAGCCTGTTGCATCGAGCCTGGCCCCGCCTCCAACTGTTTGGTTACTGCTGGGTCGTATGGTGATCATATTCGATCCCATACTGCTTAACTGATCCTGGATGCTTTGTTTGGAACCCTGCCCTATGGCCACCATAGCGATCACTGACGCCACCCCTATGATAATACCGAGCATGGTTAAGAAGGCACGCAGCTTATTACGCTGCAGTGCTCTTAATGCGATTCGTATGAGGTTAAAAAGTTTCATTGTAATTAGTATCAGTTAGTAATCTGCTGCTACTGGTAATGCTGCCAGCATTTCTTTGGCAGAACGCACCTGTGTATTCCTGCTGTCCTTTACTACTTTGCCGTCTTTTAAGGTGATTGTTCTGCTGCTGAAGGCAGCGATATCCGGTTCGTGCGTAACAAACACGATTGTTTTTCCCTGTTGCTGATTTAACTCCTGGAACAACGCCATAATTTCATAAGAGGTGCGGGTATCCAGGTTACCGGTTGCTTCATCGGCCAGGATCATTACCGGTTCATTTACCAGGGCACGGGCAATGGCCACGCGTTGTTGCTGTCCGCCCGATAACTGATTGGGTAAGTGATCGAGCCTGTCGGCCAGCTTAACGGCTTCCAGAGCTTTCACAGCCCGCTCATGCCTTATTTTTGATGAAATACCTGAATTATAAAACAGGGGTAACTCTACATTTTCCAGGGCCGATGTACGCGCCAGCAGGTTATACGACTGGAATACAAATCCTATTTTATGGTTGCGCAATACGGCCAGCTCATTGCGCGATTGCTTACCTATATCCACGCCATCGAGCAAATAGGTGCCGTCGGTGGGTTTATCCAAACAACCCAATATGTTCAGCATGGTGGTTTTACCGGAACCGCTGCTACCCATGATCGTTACAAACTCACCCGGTTCCACCTCAAATGAAACGCCTTTTAATGCACGCACAATTTCTACCCCCATTTTAAATTCGCGTTTCAGGTCGTGTATAGATACTATTTTGTTTGACATGCTTTTGACTAGTTTATATCCTTTTCTAATTTCTGCTTCCCCCACTACCGCCACTTCTATTACCGCCGCTACTACCACCTCTACGTTGCGGCATAAACGGACTTCTTGGTGTACCGGCTCCCTTCGCCCCTGTTTCTTCCTGGTGCGAGCCTGATACTACTTCATCATCTGTAGTTAAGCCGGATAACACCTGTACATTGGTATCATCGGTAAGGCCAATTTTTATTTTACGCCGGGTAAGCGTGCTGTCTTTCTTCACCCACACCATGGCTGTTTTTCCGGCATCCACCGTTTGTGTGGCATCGCGTTTTCTATTTTTGCTCATGCTGCTGCTATCTTTTGGCGCACTGCCTATACGCATGCCGCCTTTCCGTTGACCATCTTTATAATTGCCGCCTTCAATGGTGTATTTTTTATACAGGCTTGAATCGGGCCGGAAGCGCGTTGCTTTTGCAGAAACCAGTAAAGCGTTTTGTATTTCCTGGGTGAAGACGGTGATGTTGGCTGTCATTCCCGGTTTTAGTTTCAGATCGTCATTGGGTGCATCTATGATGGTAGCATAAGTTACCACGTTCGATGAGACACTTGGCCGCAACCGCACTTCATTTACATGGCCTTCAAATACATTATCGGGGAAGGCATCTACCGTAAAGGTTACTCGCTGTCCATTCTTTACATTACCGATATCGGCTTCATCAACCGCCGCCTGCACCTGCATTTTGGTAAGGTCTTTGGCAATCACAAACAAGGTAGGTGTATTTAAACTGGCCGCTACTGTTTGGCCCACACTCACATTCCGGGTTAACACAGTTCCATCGATGGGCGAGTAAATGTTTGCATAATATAAATTTTGTTGGGCTGCCTTTAACTGGGCAGCAATGCCGTTTACGTTATCATTGGCTGAATTATATTGATTTAACGCGACCTCATAATCTGCCTTGCTGATAGCGCCAACATCGAGCAATTGCTTTTGCCGCTCGTAGTTGCTTTTTTGATACTCCTGGTTGGCCCTTGCCTGCCGCAGGCTGGCGCTTATCTGATCGCGCTGGGCTGATAAGATGGTCTTGTCTATTTCAGCGATCAATTGACCTTTCTTTACTTTATCATTGAAATCAACATATACTTTACTTATAGTGCCCGATACCTGCGTACCTACCGAAACGGTATCAACAGGTTGAACCGTACCGGTAGCCGTTACGCTGGTGGCAATAGTGCCATAGTGCGGTTGTTCGGTTTCCAGCACAACTGGTTTTTCTTCTTCCTTAAATTTCCAAAACCAGATGCCAACACCGGCAGCAACGATGACCAGCACCCAAATGACCCATTTATATTTTTTCCTTTTCATGTTGTATCCTTTTATAATTATAGATATTATAGGGCTACAGGCACGCCTGTATAGAATTCATAGATCTTCTTGTTAAGAATGGTATTGTACTTGGCCTGTACATATGCCTGCAAGGCCTGCACATACAGGTTCTTTTGCGTAAGCAGATCAATTGTATTGAGGGCTCCCAGACGCATCTGCTCATTGGTAATGTGAAAACTTTCCTGGTTGGTTTTCCATGATAATTCTGCTGCCTCCAGTTGGGCCTGTGAATTCAATACGTTTATGTAAGCCTGCTCAACAGCCTGATCGAGCGTTGTTTTTGTTCCCTGTAATGACAACTTCGCCTGCTCTATCTGTATTTTCGATCGTTCTATATTGCTTTTATTAACGCGGTTGGCAAAAATGGGGATCGATACGGTTACCCCCAATCGCTGGTAGAAGTTATTGTTTACCTGGTTAAAGTATTTGAGGTTATTGTTATCTGAATACCCACTCGATAAACCTGCTCCTACACTTACAACCGGTAAGCGGCCTGCCTGGGATTTTTCCAATCCTACCTCTGCCGATCTCACCCCCAGTTCACCCGCTTTTACTTCAGGTCTTGAACTTACTGCGGCATTTTCAGCTTCCGGTAACGACGCTACGGCCTGATTGGTAACCAGCGTATCGGGTTGTACCACATCGAAGCTTACTGAAGAAGGCAGCTGTAAGATTTGTTTCAACGTTACCAGGTCTGAGCGATGGGCATTGATGGCAGTGGTGAGATTGTATTTATCATTGGCCAGTGTGGCTTCCAATTGTAAATAATCCTTGCGCGCTAAGCTACCGGCATCAAACCGTTGCTTGCCCAGCGTTAACTGTGATTCTGATGAACTCACCAGCTCCTGCAGATAAGCAATGTTTTCTTTTTGTAAAAGTATATTCAGGTAAGCCTGGGTGATCTGCAGCGTAATATCATTCTCGGCCGCCTGTACGTTTAACTGGGCGCTTTCCAGCAGGAGGTTCTTTTGCTTTATATCATTGTTCAGGAAACCGCCATTATAAACGACCAGGTTGGAATTTACCCCATAATTACCCGATGCAGTGGCCTGGGTTTGAAAACCACCTACCACCGGGTTGGCATTGTTACTATTTACTAATGATTGTGTAAGGGTTGCCGATAAGCTGGGTAATTTAGCTGCTCTTGCCTGTAAAAGGTCCTGCTCACTGGAACGCGCACCCCAACGCAGGTTGTTGATGGTGATGTTATTCTTTTTTGCATAATCCAGACAGGTTTGCAGGTCCCATTTCAACGGCCCTGTTGTAGTATCCTGCGCATGAAGAGGAGTAAAGAGGCCCGGTAAAAGTCCGGCTATTTGTAAAAAATATTTCCACATACCTAATATATTTAATTCAGGATTCGTACACCTATTTGAAGTGTTTAGAAAACATTTCCAGCGGTTGGTTAAACGGTTTATCAACTGCTTAACAATTCATTTACTCCTTCTTCGTTTCAACTGATAAACGGTTTGGCTCCCTGATACTTGGGGAAATAAAAATGCCACACCCGCTTTTATGAAAAGCTGATGTGGCACTTATTAATTCAATTTTAATGAGGAAATTATTCTACATAAGAGAAGAACCCCCTACACTTACATATTCCTGCGATACTGCCCGCCCACTTCAAACAACGCATGGGTTATTTGACCCAGCGAACAATACTTCACGGTTTCCATCAACTCTTCAAAGAGGTTTCCATTGTTGATGGCTACTTTCTTCAGGCAGTTCAGCATCTCATCAGATCTGCTTTCATTCCGTTTCCAGAAGGCCTGCAGGTTCTGGATCTGTTGTTCTTTTTCTTCGGTAGTACTGCGAATTACTTCGCCGGGCAAAATGGTAGGGCTTCCCTTTTTATTCAAAAAAGTATTCACGCCAATGATGGGTAATTCTCCGTTGTGTTTCAAACTTTCGTAATACAAACTTTCTTCCTGGATCTTATTGCGTTGGTACATGCGCTCCATGGCGCCCAGCACACCACCACGTTCCGTGATGCGATCGAACTCTGCCAGTACAGCGTCTTCAACCAGGTCGGTCATTTCTTCAATGAGGAAGGAACCCTGGATAAAGTTCTCGGTCTTGGCGCTGCCCAGTTCCCTGTTAATGATGAGTTGAATAGCCATTGCGCGGCGCACGCTTTCTTCGGTGGGTGTTGTAATGGCTTCATCATACGCGTTTGTGTGCAGGCTGTTACAATTGTCGTAAATGGCGTACAGGGCTTGCAGGGTTGTTCTTATATCATTGAAATCGATCTCCTGCGCATGCAGACTTCTACCCGATGTTTGAATATGGTATTTCAGCTTTTGGCTGCGGTCGTTGCCTTTGTATTTATACTTCATAGCCTTGGCCCAGATGCGACGCGCCACGCGACCGATCACACTGTATTCAGGGTCCATCCCATTGCTGAAGAAGAACGAGAGGTTGGGCGCAAACTCATCGATATGCATGCCGCGGCTCAGGTAGTATTCTACATAAGTAAAACCATTCGCCAGGGTAAAGGCTAATTGTGTTATTGGATTGGCGCCTGCTTCTGCAATATGATAACCGCTGATACTTACGCTGTAGAAATTGCGCACCTTTTGTTGAATAAAATATTCCTGCACATCGCCCATCAGCTTTAATGCAAACTCGGTGCTGAAAATGCAGGTGTTCTGTGCCTGGTCTTCTTTTAAGATATCTGCCTGCACGGTACCACGTACCTGGGCCAGCGCTTCTGCTTTTATTTTTGCATACACTTCTTTGGGTAATACATCATCACCCGATACCCCCAATAATTGTAATCCCAACCCATTATTGCCTTCGGGCAATCGCTCCGGTGCTGAAGGGTTGTAGTAGGC
>JAJKIL010000128.1 GCA_021154515.1 Niastella sp.
CTGCCTATGATAATAAAGGCTGTCCCAAGCCCGGGTATGATACTGTTGTGGTTAAAGTATTACCCGAGATAAAACCATTTGCAGGCAGGGATACGGCAGTAGTGGTAGATCAATTGTTGCAATTACAGGCAGGCGGCGGTAAAACCTATAAATGGATCCCGGCCACAAATTTATCGAACTCTGCCATTGCCAACCCCACAGCAATCTATGCCACGCCTTCCACTGGAATTATCTATAAAGTGCTGGTTTTTAACGAAGCCAGTTGTGTTGATTCCGCTTACATAAAAGTGAAAATTTTTCAAACCCTGCCTACGGTTTTTGTGCCTAATGCATTTACACCTAATAGCGATGGAAAGAACGATCTGTTGCGCCCGATTGCAGTAGGGATAGCGCACATAGACTATCTCGAGATATTTAATCGTTGGGGCCAACTGGTGTTCAGAACTTCTGCCAACGAACATGGCTGGGATGGAACTATTGGTGGAAAAATACAGCCCACAGGCACCTATGTGTGGATGGTAAAAGCCGTTGATTACACCGGCGCACAATACATGCAACGCGGAACGATAGTTTTAATAAGATGAAATTTTACCCCGCAACCTGTTTCCAATCCATAGAGAAAACATTGTTCAGGCAAACGCACAGTTCACTGATGCGGGTGGGTTTGGTTAAGAAAAAATGGGCGCCCAGCTGCATAATTTCCTGTTTGTCTTTATGGTTGCTGCTGGTAGTATAAATTATGAGTGGAACGGTTGAATACCGGGGAAGCTTTTTAATTTCTATCAAACACTCTTTGCCATTTAATTTTGGCATATTCAGATCAAGGAAAATAAAATCGGGGAAGGGAACGGTTTCGTCTTTTAAATGTTTTAATGCCATTTCTCCGTTGTTGGCATAAAAGCACTCAAAGGGAATATTTAAGTCCTTCATGGCCTCATTAATGAACAACTGATCATCTTCATCATCATCAATAATAAAAAGGGTTTTAGTCTTGTTCATGAGGTGGTTAATAATTGATAAAATTACCAATTTTCAGGGGTATTTTCCCTTTGACAGCATATTTTAATCTCACAATAAGTATAAAGTTTAGGCAATACGTATCCCGGGTTGCTAAAATTTGCAATAGCCCCTGTTTGTACCGGTAACAAATGCAGGAATTTGCATGGCCCACAAAATTGTTTTTGAAATAGTAACTTCAGCCCTGCGATACCGACGGCAAACAATTGTCTTTCCCCGCCGGTTAAACAACGATTCTACAATCAGATGAAAAAAATTACGAAACACCTGTTTATTGTTTCATTGCTGTTGCCTGTATGGATGCATGCACAAAAACCAGGTTCAAATGGTGCCATGCACCGTGAATACTTTGTAAATGCTATGGTTCGCATAGCAGATCCACTGTTAACGGCACTGAGCAAAAACGAACTGAAAAAGAAAATGCCGGTAGAAGCCAAAACCAACGACCGGCAAAATTTTACCTACCTCGAAGCATTTGGGCGTTTACTGGCAGGTATGGCGCCCTGGCTGGAACTGGGACCGGATAGCACCATCGAGGGAAAATTGCGGAAGAAATATATTGACCTATCTATCACCTGCATTCGCAATGGCACTGATCCGGCAGCGCCTGATTATATGAATTTTAATCAAGGCGGTCAGGCACTGGTTGATGCGGCGTTTTTGTCGCAGGCCCTGTTACGCGCGCCCAACCAGTTATGGGGCCGCCTCGATGCCAAAACAAGAAAAAATGTGCTGGAAGCCCTTAAATCGTCGCGGGTAATAACGCCGGGACATAGTAACTGGCTTTTTTTCAGTGCCATGGTGGAAGCGGCCCTGTTACAATTTGAAGGCAACTGCGATAAAATGCGGGTAGACTATGCCGTGTCACAGCATTTACAATGGTATAAGGGCGATGGCGTTTATGGCGATGGCGCCAGTTTTCATTGGGATTATTACAATAGTTTCGTTATACAACCAATGTTCCTTGAAGTATTACAAACATTGATAAACAGTGGCCAGAATGAGAATAAAACCTATGAGTTGGAATTGAACCGGGCCAGGCGCTATGCGGCCATCCAGGAACGCCTGATCTCCCCCGAAGGAACCTATCCACCCATTGGCCGCTCACTGGCGTACCGGTTTGGCGCTTTTCAATTATTGTCGAAGATTGCCCTGATGCACCAACTGCCTAATGAGGTGCTGCCACAACAGGTGCGGTGTGCCTTGTATGCGGTGGTAAAGCGGCAGCTGGAAATGCCTGGTACTTTTGATAAAGAAGGCTGGTTGACAATAGGACTGGCGGGCCATCAACCCGTTGTGGGGGAACCGTATATTTCAACCGGCAGCCTGTATTTGTGTTCCCAGGTTTTCCTGGTGTTGGGATTGCCGGCTTCGGATGCATTCTGGCAAAACGCCGATGCCGACTGGACCGCCAAAAAAGCATGGAACGGCGAACCCGTTCCCATTGATCATGCTATTGAAAACTAATGAACAATTCGTATGAATAGAAAGATAAACATAGTAGCTGTATCGGGAAGTTTGCGGGCCACATCCTCCAATTCTTTACTGATAAAAGAAATTCAAAAATGGGCTCCTGAAAATGTTGAATTAACCGTTTATCAGGGATTGGCGAAGTTGCCGGCATTTGATGACAGTATGGAACCTTCGGAAAGCGTAAGCGCCTGGCGCAATGAATTGGCGGCGGCGGATGGCGTGTTGATCTGTTCGCCCGAATACGCTTTTGGCGTTCCCGGGGCATTGAAAAATGCCATCGACTGGACGGTTGGATCAAGTGAGCTGGTTAATAAACCATTAGCTTTAATAACCGCGGCTTCAGGCGGTGATAAGGCCCATGCCGCCTGGTTACAGATATTTTCTGCCTTATCTGCAGACATTCCGACAGGAGGTGATTTGCTGATCCCGTTTATCCGCACAAAATTCAACGATAAAGGCGAAGTGTCGGATATAGCTACAAAAGAATCCATTTTGAATACCGTGCAGGCGCTCATTCAAGCCATTGAACAAAAGGCATCTAAGGCAGATTAGTAAAATTGACAAATGTTAAATAATTGCTCCCTGCTTTCTAAAGCTCTTTTTTAAGTGCGAACTTTGAACAGTTCTGGCGCGTTATTTGGGCTTCAACACCCGGATTTGAAAAATTAAAAAGATGTTAAAGCGGTCATAAGACCCAGCCATATATCCTGAAAAACCGTTAATGTAACCCGGAGGTCCTTTCAAATGCATATAAAATCTATAATCACAACAGTAGTTACAGGTCTGATAGTATTGGCAGCCTGCAAAAAAAATGATGCAGGCGCTTCCGGTTCCACAGCCGGCAATGCCTCAACCAACAATTGTGTGGTGGCCCAAAGTGAGGAGGACGGAAGCATTATTCCTGACCAATATATAGTAGCATACAGAGAGTCGACCGCCACCGGAGTAGATTTAACCACCACTGCACGTATTGCATCTTTTACTAATTCCATATTGCAAAAACACAGCATTAACAGTAATGCTATAAAGCAAAGCTTTGCTGGCGGAGCCAGGGGTTTTATTGCTCATTTATCAATTGCTGAATTGTTCCGGTTGCGGCAGGATAGCACCATCAGCAACATTGAACAGGACCGCATTATAGCCTATGGAACCTGTTTTCAGGTGGTTGAACCAAAAACAATTACCTGGAACATTCAACGCGTGGGCTATGGAGATGGAACCGGTAAAACCGCCTGGATCATTGACTCAGGGATCGATTTTACCCACCCCGATCTGAACGCCGATTCTGCCCGCAGTAAATCATTTCTAAGTGGCGTAACCTCTGCCCGCGATGACAATGGCCATGGTACGCACGTAGCCGGTATTATTGGCGCCAAAAACAATTCATTCGGTGTGCTGGGCGTAGCATCAGGCGCCAGCCTGGTAGCCCTGAAAGTATTTGATAAAGATGGCAAAGGCACCCTGGGATCCATCATTCAGGCCTTGTCTTATGTGAATAGCAATGCTAAAGCAGGCGATGTGGTAAATATGAGCCTGGGTGAAGATACCGTTTCAAACATTTTAGATCAGGCGGTTCAAAACACAGCAGCCAAAGGCATTTACATAGCCATTGCAGCCGGTAATGACCACAAACCAGCTTCGCAGTTTTCGCCAGGCAGGGTGAATGCAAAAAACGTATATACCGTATCAGCAGTTGATAGTCTCGATAATTTTGCTTCTTTTTCAAATTATGGAAATGATGTGGTGGATTATGCCGCGCCAGGTGTAAAGATCACATCGACTTACTTAAATGGAAAGTACGCTATATTCAGTGGTACCTCCATGGCGACCCCGCACGTAGCCGGTTTATTATTGCTGAAAGGAAGCGCTATAACTTCTTCCGGAACAGCCCTGAACGACCCCGACGGCACGCCCGATCCCATTGCCCATAAATAATTAATACAGAACTGGATTAGTATTCATATTGGGGAATAAGTTGCCCAGGATATGCTGGTTTTAAATTTCGATGCATGATGCATCCATGAGTTTAAAACAGAAACAGCCGCGCAGATATGTATTTACCGGAAAGCTCGATGCCTTCTTTGCCGATGTATATGCTTTCGGGCAGTTTATCGCACGCTTTTTCAAAAGCCTGTTTTTACCTCCCTACGAGTTTAAGGAAATAGTCAGGCAGTGTTATTCAATAGGGGTAAAGAGTTTACCCCTCATAACACTGACAGGTTTCATCACCGGGATCGTCTTCACCAAACAAAGCCGGCCTTCATTATCTGATTTTGGCGCCACATCGTGGTTGCCATCACTGGTAACTATTGCCATTGTCAGAGCGCTGGCGCCGTTAGTAACAGGCTTGATCAGTGCCGGAAAGGTAGGTTCGAACATTGGCGCTGAACTGGGCTCCATGAAAGTGACGGAGCAAATAGACGCTATGGAAGTATCAGCCACCAATCCCTTTAAATTTTTAGTGGTTACCCGGGTACTGGCAACTTCCTTCATGGTACCGTTATTGATGTTATATATGGCCTTGCTGGCCATGATGGGTGCATTTGTAAATGTGCACAGCAACGAACAAACCAGTTTTGTTTCATTCATCGAGAACGGTTTTCACACCATTAGTTTTCTGGATATTTATTCCTCTTTTATAAAATCAATATTATTCGGATTTACTATTGGCATTGTGGGTTGTTACCAGGGGTATAACACTACCCAGGGAACGGAAGGAGTAGGCCGTGCCGCCAATAGTTCAGTGGTGATGGCTATGTTCCTGATATTTATTGAAGAAATTATTGTAGTACAGATCATCAATTGGTTCAGAATGCCCTGATGGAAAAAAAGAACAAACATATCGATAAAACAAAAAAGGTTATTTCCATCCGCGAACTGTATAAATCGTTTGGAATGAACCATGTGCTGCGCGGCATTGACCTGGATATCTACCAGGGGGAAAATGTAGTAGTGTTAGGCAGATCGGGGACCGGTAAATCGGTGCTGATAAAGATCATTGCAGGACTGCTGAAACCCGACAGAGGTTCGGTGAATGTATTGGGGAATGATGTGGCAACGATCAGCTACTCCGAGCTGGAGCAATTGCGGTTGCGCATCGGGTTTTCTTTTCAAAGCAGCGCCTTGTACGATAGCATGACGGTACGCGAGAACCTGGAGTTTCCGCTGTTGCGTAATTCAAAGCATTTGACCACTGAACAGGTAACGAAGGCAGTTGAAAATGCACTCGAAGCGGTTGGGTTATCCCATACCATCGACCAATGGCCGGCAGAACTATCGGGCGGTCAGCGGAAACGGATAGGCATTGCACGAACATTGATTATGCAACCGGCTATTATGTTGTACGATGAACCAACTGCCGGTCTTGACCCAATTACCAGCATGGAAATAAACGACCTCATCAACGAAGTGCAGGAACGGTTCAACACCAGTTCTATAATTATTACGCATGACCTTACCTGTGCCAAGGCAACGGGTGACCGGCTGGCGGTTTTACTGGATGGCCGGTTTGTAAGAGAAGGCACTTTTGAAGAAGTGTTTGCCAGTGAAGATGAACGGTTAAAAAGTTTTTACGATTACAATTTTATAACCTGATTTATACCACTAAAAATATTATCTGATGAGCATGGAAAAGAACAAACGCGCAGTGATCGTTGGCCTGTTTGTAACAATTGGCCTGCTGATCTTTTTGGTTGGAATATTTACATTGGGCGGCCAGAAGAAATCATTCGTGCCTTCAATTAAAGTAGAGGCAATTTTTGATAACGTGAATGGATTACAAAAGGGCGATAACGTTTGGTTTTCGGGCGTTAAAGTAGGTACTGTAAAAGGAGTAGACTTTAATGGCAGCTCCAAAATACGAGTGACAATGCAAATTGAAAGAAAGGCGCAGGAATTCATTCGTAAAGATGCCAAAGCCAAGGTGGGAGCCGAAGGGTTCATCGGTAACAAACTGGTAGTTATCTATGGGGGAACACCAAAGGCTGAAGCTATTGAAGGCGGCGAACACCTGCAGGTAGAAAGTACATTGAGCACAGATGATATGATGGCCACCCTGCAAAAAAACAATGAGAACCTGGTGGCTATTACTACTGATTTTAAAACTGTAAGCAACCGGCTGGCAAAAGGCGAAGGTACAGCCGGCGCCCTGCTTACCGATGCTACTTTGTATAAAAGCCTGGCAAACACAGCCAGCAATTTGCAACAGGCGGCCCACAACAGCGAATTGTTGAGCAGTCGTATTGCAGCCTACACAGCGCAGTTAGATAAACCAGGCAGCCTGGCCAATGGATTGGTGCACGATACTATGATAATGGCCAATTTACAGGCAGCAGTAAAACAAATAAATAATGCGGCCGATGCCGCCCACTCATTTACAGCCAATTTAAAATCGGTTAGCGATCAATTACATACAAGTGATAATACCCTGGGCTTGTTATTAAACGATCCCGCAACTGCCCAACAAATGAAAAACCTTATCGAAAACCTGAATTCAGGAAGCTCGAAGCTCGATGATGATCTGGAAGCAATTCAACACAACTTTTTATTCCGCGGCTATTTTAGAAAAAAGGCTAAGCAAGAGGAAAAAGCACGAAAAGAAGCCGAGAAAAACAAGCCGTAACGTACTTTTTTCAAGGCATACAACACCGATCTATATAACTGTTAAAATTTACTTAATGGGTCCATTTGGCAAACCACTTGCCTCACTATATGTTAGTATAGGGAAGCTGTTTTTTATTTATACCATTAGTCAAAATCAAGTGAATGCCAAAGTCCAACAATCCCAAATTCAAAGCATTAGTATTTCTTCCGGTGTTACTACTGATAGTAGTATGTTTTATGTATGCAGCACCTGCAGCTGATTTTCTGAACAATAAAAAAGCCGTTACAGCTACCCCTGTGAAGGATACAGCTATGGCCAATGCCAATGGATCCCTTAGCCGGTATAGCAATTTGTATGGTCAAATGAAATTAGATAGTCTGGGACTTTCGCAAACCGCATTTACTTATGCGTTGCAAGGGTATACCGACCTGGTTTCGAATGGTTCAATAAAGAATGACCGTATTCTTTCCATTGTGGATTTCAGTTTGCCTTCAACAAAAAAGAGATTGTTTGTAATTGATGTAACTACCGGAAAATTACTGTTCAATACATTTGTTTCACATGGCAGAAATTCAGGTAAGGAAATGGCCACAGAATTTTCGAATGATGCCAATAGCTTTAAGAGTAGTCTGGGCTTTTATATAACAGGAGCTACTTATTCAGGTGAGCATGGTTATTCATTACGGCTCGATGGACAAGAAGCAGGCATCAATGATAACGCATATAGCAGAAGCATTGTGATGCATGCAGCCAATTACGTAAACGAAAACATTATTAAAGCAAAAGGCCTTCTGGGTCGTAGTTTAGGTTGCCCCGCAGTGCCACCAGCTTTACACAAGGCCATTATCAATACTATAAAAGATGGCAGTTGTTTGTTTTTGTATAGTCCCGATTCATTCTATGTATCGCATTCCAAAATACTAAATCAACCGGCATTACCGCAACAACCCGTAATAACCGGTTAATGAGATGAATATCCACACCAATAAAAAAGGCCCCCTCCTTACCTCCCCCATTGGAGGAGGTAAGGAGGGGGCCTTTGGTTTTTCAAACAGTGAATAAGCCATTCACTAAATAATTTTTTATCAATAGCGCATAGTGGGGCAATCGAGCGAGGTCTTTTTACCAAACGTATATATTAAGCCAACTGAATAATTCGAGTAATGATCGTTTGTATTGGGGTTGGCCGATTGGCTGAACCCATCGATATAATCGTTGAAAGTAAAGCGGTACGAAGCTTCAGCCATAATGGACAGGCAGTTTGAAATGGAATATCGAACCCCAACGCCTACCGGAATAACAGCAATAGTGCCGGGCAGGGTATGCACGCTATCAATCGCCAATCCATTTAGCATAGCGGAATCATTGACGAAATAATCGTAATTGAGATTTTTCCAGCCGCGGTTAATATGTAAGGAAGCTATACCTGCACCACCAAAAATATAAGGCGACACAATCTTTCTTTCGCCATAATTATTTCCTAAAATATTCCACACCAGCAGTTCTGAAATTTCCGTATTGCGGGCATTGAACCAGAAGCTACGTTGTTGGCGCCATTCAGGATCTTTATAATTGGCTTCATCGGCCAATAACTTACCATGCGCAAGATTTGTTCTCAATGAAAAAGACCGGGAAAGTAAACGGTTGTAAAAAAGATTGAAGGCAAAGCCGGGTGTTTTAAAGGCGCCGACCTTTTCAGGAGTTAAGTCACCCTGGTAAATAAACATGCCTAAACTAAACCCTATTTCATGTTTAGGAATAGTAACGCTTGTTTGCGCCCGGGCGCTGTTAAATACACTACATACTACAAGAGAAATTACAAAAGCTTTTCCGGAAATCACTTTCATGTATTGGATGTTTAGTCGGGTAAAAAAGGGTCATGAACAAATGAATTTGTTTTGGAAATGGGTAGTAAGTATTTAATACAAGTAAACCTAAGGATCGATAGCTCTGTTTTATTTACGTAATGGAGTAGGGAACAGTTAAATAAGAATTGTTAATAGTTACTGCATTTACTTAGGAAGGAGGTTCGCGGGGAAAGTTTAATGATGTGCAACTTACGCAACCACTAAATTTTAACCGTGAATGTATCAGCAAAAGTCAGGCCACCTATAAATTATTATTTTAATGGCTACTTGTTTCTACTTAGGTAACAGGAAAAATATTTGTTGATAGTACACAAATAAAAAAAGTCCTGTGGAAACAGGACTTTGCACTTTAAAAGTAACACCCATGAAAAACTAGTTCCTAGTTGTTTCACTTAAATATTTAGACGACGTTTTGATAGTATCATTGTGGCCGGTTTGCTATTCTTATAATTTTTTAATGCCAGTTTAATTATTGGGGGCGCCGGCATCTATCCAGCAGGTAATAGTAGCCTTTTGAGCTGCGGTAAAACTGGCGTCCCGGGGCATTGATCCATTGGCTACAGCCGTTCTGATCTTCGTTTTAGCGTTAAAGATCTGCGTGTAGGTAGTAAGCGCGCCCGGACCATTGGTGCTTCCGCTGTTGTGACAATCGGATTTTGCACAGCTCGTGCCCATTAGTGGACTTACAGAGCCTGAAAAAGTGGTAGTAATGGTACCACAATCAACAGTGCCTGAGTCATCGTTGTTGTCCTTTTTACAGGCATTGGCCAGTACTACAACCAATACGATAAATATTGCCAGAGTGGTCGATTTTTTCATACAGCATATAACCTCCATGTATAAACAAAAATTGCTCTGACACCTGAAATTAAGTTCTATATTATAATTTGCAATTATGTTATAGATGAAACCGGCAAATGTATCGGGGAATTGACTTTATTGCTATTAGCTTTTCTTCCAGTTATTGATGAATTGAACGTAGCTATCACTAATAGGTAGTTCAACAGCAGCAGATAGCTGTACTTTCCGGTTTTGAATAGATTTAACCCGGGAAACAGCTACAATATAACTGCGATGTATTCTTTGAAACTTATCGGCTGGTAATTTTTCCAGCACTTTTTTCATGGATAGCAGGGTTAATATGGGCTTTGCTCCTGCAATATGGATCTTTATATAATCCTCCAGGCTCTCTATGTATTCAATATCATTCAACGGAATTTTCATCAGCTTGTATTCTGAATGAACAAACAGGCTGTCGTTCTCTTCCTGAGATGGTGTGTTCTTATATTTATAATAATCGGTTGCCTTATGCACCGCCCTGGTAAACCGGTCGAAATTGATTGGCTTTAGCAGGTAATCCACGGCGTCCAGTTCAAACCCTTCAACAGCAAATTGCTTATGCGCGGTAGTGAAAATGACCAGTGGCCTTTCTTGTAAAGAACGTACCAGATCAATGCCCGTAATATCAGGCATATTGATGTCGATAAACAGCAGATCGATCTTTGTATTGTGTAATAATTCAATGGCCGAAATAGCATCGTCGAATGTATGCACCAGCTTTAACTGCGGAAAGCGCGAGATATATTCCTGTAAAAGTTCCAGAGCCAACGGCTCATCATCAATAGCAACGCATTTCAATTGCATAATAAAACAGTTTAAGCCAGTACAATCAATTCTACGGAAAAGAAGCCGTTTTCGTTGGTAATATTCAGTAAATGTTTATTCGGGTATAAATGCGCCAACCGTTTTTTTGCATTGGCAATGCCAATGCCCGCGCGCTGCAGGGTACCAGCCGGTATGAATATCTTATTATGGCAATAGAACGTAATGCTGCGTTCGTCGGCCGTTAATTGAATGGTGATAATTGCATGCTCATGATTGCTGATTCCGTACTTGAACACATTCTCCACAAACGTGATGAATAATAAAGGTACTATGGTCTTATGCTCCAGCTTGCCCTTTACACTAAAATCAACCTGTGTTTTTTTATTTAACCGAAGCCGCTGCAATTCAATAAGATCATGAATGCAATCAACCTCCAGCTGCAACGGAACAAAATGCTTCGATACATCATCGGTTACATATCGCATAATGTTCGACAGCTTCATAATGCTGTCGGCCGTTTTTTCATTTTTGGTGGTGGCCAGCGAGTAAATATTGTTCAGGGTATTGAATAAGAAATGCGGATTGATCTGCGCCTTTAAGAAGGAGAGTTCGGCGTGCGCCCTGTCCGCTTCTGCGCGTGCGATCTGTTGCAACGAATTGCGCCACTGGCGGGTAACCTGTATGGCCATCCCCAGGGCAATGGTCATAATGTAAAGAAATATACTTACGATATCGATACGCATCGACCGCGGCCCTCTGGGTTCTTGCGGCGGCCCGCCACCCGGTTGATGAAGCGCACCGTGATCTGGATTAAACGCGCCTGATGGAGGCGGGTTAAAATGCGGTCGTTGATGCTGCAGCAGCTGTTCAAATGGCCGGCCATACATAACCAGCACAAATAATATTAATATAGTGACGATATAGAACAGGTACTTCTTCTTGAAATAAAGTGAAGGGATCAGCCAGTAGGCATTCAGGTAAAAGATGCCAATATAGGTAAGGCCGAATATCCAATAGCCCAAAGAAGATACGATGGATAACAGGCCACCATTCCCCATTCGTCCGCTCATGAAAAGCAGGGGCAGGGTTAAAAAAGCCAACCCGGCAAACAGGTGAATAAAAAAGTCCGATATCCTTGAATAGGGCATGGTACAAAGTAATTAACCTCAAATTACATATTATGGATTGTATCGGTGGGATAACGGAATGTATAGGTAGATTAATTGATAAGTTGATGAGTTGGCAAGTTAACGTGTTAACGAGTTGACTTGTCAACTCGTTGAAAATGTTTGTTTTATCTCCGGTGTCAAGATTCTATAACCTTTTGCCCGAATTTTATAAATCCCTTTCACAAAAAAGCTGCTACTTTTACACCGTTATGAAAAAACTCCTGGTATTCATAGTAGCTGTTTTTTACCTGGGCACCTCCATAGGCGCCACGGTAAACCTGCATTACTGCATGGGCCGGCTTACCAACTGGGACTTTTCCATAAGAGAAACACATACCTGCGAGAATTGCGGTATGGTGAAATCAACTGCTAAAAAAAGTGGTTGTTGTGAGGATAAACACCACCAGTTACAGGTAGAAAAAGATCAAAAGGCAGAGAGCCGCTATCAACCTGAGGCGCCTGTTGCCATCGCAGTGGTTACTACGTATGCCGATTTTGTAACTCCGGTCATTGCTTCCATCAGTGAAGAACATCCCGTTTCCAATGCGCCCCCGCGAAGTGCGGTGCCCCTCCGAATTCGTTATTGTATTTTTCGTATTTGATTTTATCTTCTTTTCTGAAGCCCGACAGTCTGTGGGGCTAATGGCATTACATGCATAAATGCCATCCATTTACATTTTATTATTCACCATAAATTTTATAGGATATGAAAAAGTTACTATTGCTGGCAATGGCCTGCCTAACCATGTATGTTTCCTTTTCGCAGGATAAAAATTCGCCTAAGGGTAAAACAGATACGGCTACAGTAAATAAGTTGTACACCTGTCCCATGCATCCTGCTGTATTGAGCAATAAACCAGGTAAATGCCCTCAATGCGGCATGGCGCTTATTGAAAAAATAATGTATGTATGCCCTATGCATCCCGAAGTGGTGTCTGATAAACCAGGCAAGTGCCCCAAATGCGGCATGCAAATGAAAATAATGTCAGGTGCGCCAAAGCATAAAGACAGTACTCATGTAATGAAACATTCCAGTTAAGATCTCTCACACTAAAAAACATTCAAATGAAAAAGATTGTATTGGGGTTATTGACAACCTTATCAGTAATTGCTTATTCGTGCAGCGATAACGCATCCAACAAACAGGCAGCAGCGCAATCACCCACTCCCGCTGCCCAGAAAGATACTACCGAAGTAAAAGTGGTGAAAGCCTCCTTTACCAATGTAGATGCCGGAGTAGCTTCTTACATAAAAAAGCTAACCGACAGTTATCTGCAGATCAAAAATGCACTGATCGGTGGAAAAGCAAATGAAGCTGGTGACGCTGCAAAGAACCTGGCAGCAGCCATGAAGGGTTTCGACAAATCGCTTTTAACTGCCGATCAGAAGAAAATATACGATCAGAATGAAGAAGATCTGAAAGAACACGCTGAGCATATTGCTAAAAGTACCGGCGATCTTGAACATCAGCGGGAGCATTTTTCCATGATGAGTGAAGATATGTATTCACTGGTGAAAGCTTTTGGCGGCGGTAAAACTATGTATCACGATCATTGCCCCATGGCAAAAAATGGTAAAGGCGCCATGTGGTTAAGCGAAACAAAAGAAATAAAGAACCCTTACTTGGGTGAAAAGATGATGGAATGCGGTGATGTAGAGGAGGAAATCCAATGATCTCACCATTAATAACCTGGTCGCTAAAAAACAGGTACATCGTACTGGCGATGGCAGTGGCGTTGTTTATCTGGGGTTTCATTAATGTACAAAAGAACCCCATTGACGCCATTCCTGACCTGTCTGAAAACCAGGTGATCGTTTTTACGGAGTGGATGGGCCGCAGTCCGCAGATCATAGAAGACCAGGTGACCTATCCCCTGGTGAGCAACCTGCAGGGCATCCCGAATGTGAAGAATGTGCGGGCTACGTCTATGTTCGGGATGAGTTTTGTGTATGTGATCTTCGAAGACAATACCGACATCTACTGGGCGCGCACCCGTGTGCTGGAACGCCTGAACTATGCACAACGTCTGTTGCCCGAAGGCATCACGCCTACCCTGGGTCCTGATGGTACGGGTGTGGGCCATGTGTTCTGGTATACCCTCGATGCCAAACAAATGGACCTGGGTGAACAACGCGCCTTGCAGGACTGGTACATAAAACTCGCTTTACAAACCGTGCCCGGCGTGGCGGAAGTGTCTTCCTTTGGCGGATTTGAAAAACAATATCAACTGGTGCTGGACCCGGTTAAACTGCAGTTTTACAATGTGTCGCTCATGGATGTAATGAACAAAGTAAAAGCAGCCAATAATGATGTGGGCGGTCGCAAGTTTGAAATGAGCGACATGGCCTACATCATTCGCGGACTGGGTTATATTAAAAGTAAGGAAGACCTGGAAAGCACTGCTGTGGGCAATTACAATGGCATTCCGGTTCGCGTAAAAGATATTGGCACGGTGCAAATGGGCGGCGATCTGCGCCTGGGCATCTTTGATGAAAACGGTCAGGGCGAAGTTGTAGGCGGTATTGTCGTAATGCGTTATGGCGAAAATGCCGATAAAGTGATTACGGCCGTAAAAACCAAGATGAAAGAAGTGGAAAAGGGATTACCCAATGGCGTAACCTTTAAAACCGCTTACGATCGCAGTGAACTGATCGAGGCCGCCATCGGCAATATAAAAGACAAGCTCATTGAAGAAATGGCGGTGGTTGCGGTGATCGTGATCATTTTCCTGTTCCACTGGCGCAGCGCCTTAAGCATCATCATACAAATACCCATCACCATTGCGGTAAGTTTTATTCTGCTCAATGCCATCGGGCTGTCATCGAATATTATGTCGTTAACCGGTATTGCACTGGCCATTGGAGTTATAGTCGACAATGGCATTATTATGAGTGAAAACGCCTATCGCCACCTGGCCGAGTACCAGCAGCAAAGCGAAAAATCATGATCCCATGACGAAACTATTTAACAAAATAAGCGGAAAGGATAAACAACGCATTCCCGAACTGGTGCGGATCCAGATCATTGAACGGGCCTGTAAGCAGGTATCGCGGGGCGTATTCTTTTCAACCATCATTATCATTACTTCTTTTTTGCCGGTATTTCTGTTAACCGGTCAGGAAGGGAAGTTGTTCCATCCCTTGGCATTTACCAAAACGTTCATCATGGTGGTTGATGCGGTGCTGGTGGTAACCCTGGCGCCGGTGCTGATCTCCTTTTTTATGAAAGGACGTTTCAGACCCGAAACAGCAAACCCGGTGAACCGCCTGTTGGAGCGGATCTATGAACCAGTGATAAAAGCCTGCATCAAATGGCGTAAAACAACCATTGCCATAAACATCATCGCATTGGCCATTACCATTCCTTTGCTCATGAGTTTGGGCCGGGAATTTATGCCGCCGCTCGATGAAGGTTCGCTCCTGTTTATGCCGGTTACTTTACCCGATGTATCGAACAGCGAAGTAAAACGCATTTTACAGGTGCAGGACAAGATCATTAAAACGGTCCCGGAAGTAAAGAATGTATTGGGAAAAGCGGGGCGCGCCAATACCGCCACCGACAACTCGCCCATCAGCATGATCGAAACTATTATTTTGCTGAAACCACAATCGGAATGGCGGGCCGGTATTACCAAGAACGATATCATCAATGAACTGAATAACAAACTGCAAATTCCTGGTGTTACCAATGGCTGGACGCAACCCATCATCAACCGCATCAATATGCTCAGCACCGGTATTCGTACCGATGTGGGCGTAAAAGTTTACGGACAAAACCTCGATACTATTTACGCTTTTGCGCAAACCATCAAGAAACAGCTTGAAGGCATAAACGGAGTGAAGGACCTGTATGTAGAACCCATTACCGGTGGCAAATACATCGACATCCACATCAAGCGCGATGAAATAAGCCGGTATGGGTTGAGTGTAGATGATGTTAACCGCGTAATTGAAATTGCTCTCGGTGGTATGAAGCTTACCACCACAGTAGAAGGGCGGCAACGCTTTTCGGTAAATGCCCGGTTTGGTCAGGACTTCCGCAATAACCTCACTGCCTTAAAACGCCTGCAGGTGCAAACCATGAATTATGGTCCCGTTCCGTTGGAAACAGTGGCCGATGTAGCCATTGCCGAAGGGCCGCCTATGATCAATTCAGAAAACGCCATGTTGCGTGGGACTGTGTTGTTCAATGTGCGTGAAAGAGATTTAGGGAGTACCGTGAATGAAGCGCGCGAAAAGTTGAATACCATGATCAACAAGTTGCCAAAAGGCTATTACCTGGAATGGAGCGGCCAGTATGAAAACCTGATGCGCAGCGAACAAACGCTGAAGCTGATCCTGCCTGTGGTATTGCTGGTAATTTTCATCTCTATGTATTTCGCGTTTCATTCTGCCCGCGAGGCATTTCTCAGCCTTATAACCATCCCCTTTGCATTGATCGGTGGGGCATATATGATCTGGTTTTGGGGCGTGAATTTATCGGTGGCGGTAGCTGTAGGCTTCATTGCCTTGTTTGGACTGGCCGTGGAAACCGGTATTGTGATGGTGATCTATCTGAACGATGCTATGCAGCAGCTGGTAGCCCGTAAAGGAAATTCCCGCGAAACCATTACACCGCAGGATCTGCGCGAGTATGTGATTGCCGGTGCGGCCAAAAGACTGCGGCCCAAAATAATGACAGTATGCGTGTCGCTTTTTGCGCTGGTGCCCATTCTTTGGAGTCATGGCGTAGGTAGCGATGTTATGAAACCGATCGTATTACCGATGGTGGGCGGCGTGCTCACCTCCGCCACCCATATTTTATTGGTAACACCGTTGATCTTTTTGATGGCCAAAGAATATGAATTACGTAAGAATGGAAAGATTGAAGTGTTGGAAGCAAAGCACTAGTCGTGAAACGGCAAACGGAAAACGGAAAACGGAAAACGGAAAACGGAAAACGGA
>JAJKIL010000129.1 GCA_021154515.1 Niastella sp.
TCCGCACCGGTTTAGCCGGTGCGGATTTTTTTTTAATGCTGAATTTTCTACATTAGTGCCTGATGAGCTTAATTTTTCTAATTATTGAAGTGATTTGCTTTTTAGCGTCTCTGGCCTTGTTTTTTCAGGCTTCTCTACCCAGATACCTGAAAGCATTTCCCTTTTTTCTGTTATTGACCATTATTATTGAGATCGCCGGGATTCTACTTGTAAAGAAGAAAGTTGATTCGACCCCGATGTATATCGTATTTACCACATTTGAATTTATTTTTTATCTCTACATTTTAAGGAGTATCATCTATAATGTAAAAGTCAAAAAGGTCATTTTGTGGTTAATGGCTATTTATCCGGTACTGGTATTAATTAACAGGACTTTTTTTCAAACAAATACATTCCATACGAATACTTACTCTTTAGGTTGTTTATTGATTGTGGGCGCCTGTATTTTTTATTTTTATGAAATATTTCAAACTACCCATTCGGTGAACCTGATGAAGGAGCCGGCATTCTGGATATGTTCGGGACTGTTATTCTTTTACACCTGTTCTTTCCCATTGGTGGGTTTATGGAACCATTTGCATGGATTGCCCCGTATCATTTTATTGAACCTGAACGCCGTTCTGCAGTTCCTGAATATTTTATTATATTCTTTGTTTTCCATTGCTTTCCTGTGCCGTATACGGTTCCGGAGAATTCGTAGGGTATTATAGATTTTTAGGATGGTATAGGATTGAACTTTGTACTAAATTGCTTGCCGCAATGGTTTTAATATGAGTTCGGATATATACATAGTAATAATAATGGGCGCTATACTGGCAGTATTGCTGGTGGGCTTTATTGTTACCATCCTTTTTCTGTACCAGCGCAGACAACACCGGCAGGAGTCGGAGATAATTCGCATGAAAGAAGAGTATGAACGGGAAACGTTGAAATCGCAACTGGAAATACAGGAAGAAACCTTTAAGAATATTGGTCAGGAGTTGCACGACAATATTGGCCAGATGTTATCCGTGGTAAAACTTTCCCTGGCAGTATTGCCTTTGAGCAAAGATCATGAGGCGTATGAGTCAATACAGGGCACCCGCCAGGCGCTGAATAAAGCTATGATTGACCTGGCTAACCTTACCAAGAGCCTGCATACCGATCGTATAGCTCAGATAGGATTGGCAGAGTCTATCCATTTTGAACTGGAAAATATAAACCGCACGGGTTTGCTGGATATTGAATTCTCAAATTCCGGTATTGAACAAAGCTTCGACGATCAGAAAGGGATCGTGTTATTCAGAATATTCCAGGAAAACCTCAACAATATCTTAAAACACTCAAAGGCCCAAAAAATACAGGTGAACCTAACCTACCTCGATGACAAATTCATAATGAAAATAATAGATGACGGGGTGGGTTTCAATGTGGCAGAAAAGAAAAATTCTACTTCCTCTGCTGCTGGTGTTGGATTAAAGAGTATTTTCAACCGGGCAAAACTTATTGGTGCTGATATAGACATGCAAAGTGAACCTGGTAAAGGCACTATAGTTACCATTCAATTGCCCTTACCCCATTAAAAAAGTGAATGCGCGAGAATAATGACTGTTAACAAAAACATACAGGTAGCTGTTGCCGATGACCACACTTTGTTGCGAAATGCACTGGCGCGGTTGATAAATTCATTCGAGAATTATAAAGTGTTGTTTGAAGCAAGTAATGGACAGGATGTTAAGGATAAACTTAAAAACCACAATATACCCGACATTATTTTACTTGATGTAAATATGCCGGATATAGACGGGTATGAAACGGCCAAATGGATATACAAGAACTTTCCGCAGGTAAAGATCCTGGCCCTATCCATGTTCAGCGACGAAAATATTATTATTCGCATGCTGCGCCTGGGCGCCAAGGGATACATTATGAAGAATGCCGAGCCGGAAGAGTTAAAACTCGCTTTGGATTCGGTGCTGCTTAAAGACTTCTACCTTTCTGAACTTATATCCGGGAAGATCATTAGCGGGTTGCATAAAGACATGGATAAACCGCAGGAGACCATTCACCTCACCGAAAAGGAGAAAGAGTTCCTGAAATGGGTTTGCACCGAATTAACCTATAAAGACATTGCCGGCAAAATGTTTGTTAGCCCCCGTACGGTGGATGACTATCGTAACTCTCTATTTGAAAAACTGGGCGTTAAAACCCGTGTGGGACTGGTTATCTACGCCATCAAGCATAATATGGTGGAAATATAAATTATTCTTTAACTTATTATAGCAACAAAAAAGCTCTCCTGATGAATCGGGAGAGCTTTTTTTATAGCGTTACAATGAACTATTTACTCAGGTACATACTTCTGTCTTTGTACAACTGGCGGAAGTATGGATCGCGCAGGTCTTTGATAAAGCGGATGGCTTCACCAGTGCTTTTCATTTCAGGTCCCAGCTCTTTGCTAACGCCAGGGAATTTTTCAAAGCTGAACACCGGCTCTTTGATCGCATAGCCCTTCAGGCGTTTTACGAATTTAAAGTCGCGCAGTTTATTGGCGCCTAACATAACCTTGGTAGCTACATTCAGGTAGGGGATCTGGTAGGCTTTGGCAATAAACGGTGTTGTGCGTGATGCGCGTGGATTGGCTTCAATCACATGCACTTTACCATCTTTGATGGCAAACTGAATGTTGATAAGACCTTTGATATTTAATTTGAACGCGATCTTGCGGGCGTATTCTTCCATAGTTTCCACAACCAGCGGGCTCAGGTTGAACTGAGGTAACACCGCATTGCTATCGCCGCTATGGATACCAGCAGGCTCAATGTGTTCCATTACACCCATTATGTGAACGCTTTCACCATCGCAAATGGCGTCGATTTCGGCTTCCTGACAACGATCGAGGAAGTGGTCGATGAGGATCTTGTTGCCGGGGATATGTTTCAGCAGGCTTACTACTGCTTTTTCAACTTCTTCGTCGTTGATTACGATACGCATGCGCTGACCACCTAATACATAGCTGGGACGAACCAGTACAGGGTAACCTACTTTATTGGCTACTGCAACTGCTTCATCAACTGTAAAGGCTGTTCCGTAATTAGGATAGGGAATGCCCAGTTCCTTCAGCATATCGCTAAAGCGACCGCGGTCTTCTGCGATGTCCATGTTATCGAACGAAGTACCGATGATCTTAACGCCTTTCTTGGTTAAGCGCTCGGCCAGCTTCAGGGCTGTTTGTCCGCCCAACTGAACAATAACACCTTCTGGTTTTTCATGCTCGATCAGTTCCCACAGGTGCTCCCAGAATACGGGTTCAAAGTACAGTTTATCGGCCATGTCGAAGTCCGTAGACACCGTTTCGGGGTTACAGTTCATCATAATGGCTTCGTAACCGCACTCTTTCAGCGCCAGCAAACCATGCACACAGCAGTAGTCGAACTCAATACCCTGACCAATGCGGTTGGGGCCTGAACCGAGTACGATCACTTTTTTGCGGTCGCTGACTTTGCTTTCAGAAATGTTACCCGACTCGAAAGTAGAGTAGAAGTAAGGTGTTTTGGCTTCAAACTCGGCGCTGCAGGTATCAACCATTTTGTAAACGCGGGTAATGCCTGCTGCTTTCCGTTTTGCGTATATTTCTTCATCGGTGCCATCCTGCATTATTTTGCAGATCTGTTCATCGCTAAAGCCCATGAATTTGGCTTCTTTCAGCAGTTCAACAGGCAGGGTGGCTGTTTTGTATTTTTCTATCTCTTTTTCCAGATCAACGATCTTTTTGATCTCATTGATAAACCAGCGGTCGATGAGAGTGGCTTTGGCAATGGTTCCAACCGAAACACTAGCCATCAGGGCATCTTTAATGCGGAAGATGCGGTCCCATTTCGGGGTCTTGATGTATTCGATCAGTTCTTCAGCGTGCATCTGGCTTTTTCCGTAGTAGCCCAGTCCAACCGCGTTGTTCTCGAGGCTCTGACAGGCTTTTTGAATGGCTTCAGTAAAGCTTCTGCCGATTGACATTACCTCGCCTACACTTTTCATTTGCAGACCAAGGGTATCGTTGGCGCCTTTAAATTTGTCGAAGTTCCAGCGGGGCATTTTCACGATCACGTAATCCAGTGCAGGCTCAAAGTAAGCCGAAGTGGTTTTGGTGATCTGGTTCTTCAGTTCATCGAGGTTATAGCCAATAGCGAGTTTAGCGGCTATTTTGGCAATAGGGTAACCCGTGGCTTTGGAGGCCAGGGCCGACGACCGGCTTACGCGCGGATTTATTTCAACGGAGATCAGTTCTTCTGTTGCGGGATTCAATGCAAACTGCACGTTACAACCTCCGGCGAAATTTCCAAGGCTGCGCATCATGAGGATGGCCTTGTTACGCATGTCCTGAAAAGCTGTATCGCTTAAGGTCATGGCCGGGGCTACGGTGATG
This sequence comes from Niastella sp., assembly GCA_021154515.1. Lineage (GTDB taxonomy): Bacteria > Bacteroidota > Bacteroidia > Chitinophagales > Chitinophagaceae > Niastella. The sequence continues at coordinate 4,403 of JAJKIL010000129.1, forward strand.
GAGTCGCCGGTGTGTACACCCATTGGGTCGAGGTTCTCGACGGTGCAAATGATGGCTACGTTATCATTCATGTCGCGCAACAGTTCCAGCTCGTATTCTTTCCAACCCAGTACGGCTTTTTCAACCAGTACTTCATGTATGGGAGAAGCTTTCAACCCTCTGTCAAGGGCAGCTTCCAGCTCAGTTTTGTCGTGAACGAATCCGCCACCGGTTCCACCCAGGGTGAATGAGGGGCGAATTACGAGGGGGAATCCAATTTCCTGGGCAAATTCCTTTCCTTCGAGCAGGGAGTTGGCTACTCTTGAGGGAGCAACCGCAACGCCTATCTTCAACATCAGCTGGCGGAATTTTTCCCGGTCTTCAGCTGTGTCGATGGCGGCAATATCAACGCCGATCAATCGAACGTTGTATTTTTCCCACACACCTAATTCTGCTGCCTCTTTAGCCAGGTTTAAGGCTGTTTGTCCGCCCATGGTCGGTAGCACCGCATCAATCTGGTTCTCTTCCAGAATTTGCTCAATGCTTTCTACCGTCAGTGGCAACAGGTAAACCTTATCGGCCATCATAGGATCGGTCATGATGGTAGCTGGATTACTGTTGATTAGAATTACTTTAATTCCTTCTTCCCTGATACTACGGGCTGCCTGTGAACCGGAATAATCAAATTCACAAGCCTGGCCGATAACAATGGGACCTGAACCGATAATTAGTACTGACTTGATAGAAGTGTCTTTTGGCATTTTGAGTAAAGAGCGATTTTTTTTATTTAAACCTTGGTTGAACCTTTATCTGGCGCCTTTCCTGCACAATTTTGTGGCCATATTGGCGGGATAAATTGCGCAAAAGTAAGGCAGCGAGGGGAATTTTGCTGATTAATTTTTGTCAGTACGAGGATTGGTGAGATGTATAGGATAAAAGGGACAAATGGGAAAGAAGATATTCCACTGGAAAAGAGGATATTCCACGGTTCGAGCTCCAATAAAAAAGCCTTTACCATCCGGCAAAGGCTTTGAATTGCTGGCTGAAATTTATTTTTAATCAGTTGTTGTGAAAAGCGGCCAATTCAATGTCATCAAGTGCAACACCTCCACCCCGTACCAGTTTTTTCTCTTCGGCCATTTGACGTTTTTCGTCAAAACGGCTTCTGATACGAAATACCCATTTTTGTTTAGCTTCATTTCCACGAAAGATACCTACTATCGTTCCAACCGACAGCGCCAATACTAGTATCATCCTATTCCTTAGCGTTTTCATAAACCGAGTTTGTAAAAATTTTCTGACTATACTGTTATTATTTTAAGACAACTTATATACGCCAAATGCTGTTCCAATGTTTATAAAAATCATACCACTATGTGGGTATTTTTTAAAATTAACAGTTGATAACCCTTAGCAGATCCATTTTTATTTTATTCTGATTTAACTGTGCAGGTAACCCGCCTTAATGTTTATTTAACATTGAATTTTTGTTCACGTTTCCAAGTTGACCCATCTCAATTTTTATATAACATTTCATCGGTTATTTCCAACCACTTAGCTTTGCAGCCATATTAATCACCCATGAGAATACTCACACTATTTTTATTATTGAACAGTTCTGCGCTGGTTGCCCAGATTTTTCCGCCTGCCAGTTACCCGCAGGGTTATTTCCGCGATCCGCTTGAAATACCCATTCGCCTTGCCGGAAATTTTGGCGAATTACGGCCCAATCACTATCACATGGGCCTCGACATAAAAACGAACGCTCGTGAAAACCTGCCCGTATATGCGGCGGCAGATGGCTACATCAGCCGCATCAAAATAGAACCCTATGGTTTTGGCAGGGCTATTTATATCACGCACCCAAATGGATTTACTACGGTATATGCCCATTTGAATGCATTTAATCCTACACTGGAAAAATGGGTAAAAGACCAGCAGTACGCACAACAATCGTGGAAGGTTTTTCTCGAATTAACGCCCGATCTTTTCCCGGTGAAAAAAGGCGATTTCCTGGCCAATAGTGGTAATACAGGTGGCTCCCAGGCGCCGCACCTGCATTTTGAGGTCAGGCGTACAGACGCCGACGTGAATGTGAATCCCTTTTTATTCGGATTTCAGATCGCAGATAACGTTCCGCCCCGGTTGCAACGGCTGGCGATATACGACAGAACCCGGAGCGTGTATGAACAATCGCCCCGTCTTTTCCCCGTAAAAGCCTATTCCGGTTCAACCTATATAACCACGCCGTCGGTTATCACCGTTTCTTCCCCCCTTATAAGTTTTGGGATCGGTGCTTATGATACCCAAACCGGTTCTACTAACCACAATGGTATCTTTGAATCTACTCTTACGGTTGATGAACAGCCGGTGGTTGCTTTTAGAATGGATAATATCAGTTACAACGATACCCGCGACCTGAATGCGCATATTGATTATAAGACCAAAGCCCAGGGCGGACCTTTTTTACAACATTTGTCTGAACTGCCGGGATATACGAACGCTATTTACAAACGTAAGAGCGGTAATGGCGCAATTGACGTAAGCGACGGGGCTGTACACACGGTTTCGATCCTGGTAAAAGACGCCAGCGGAAACAGCAGTACGCTTGCATGTAAAGTTCGGTTCATAAAGGGTAGCCAGGAACCGGCACCGGCTGGCAAACAGTTCTACCCCATGATGATGGATGGCCTGGAAAACCCCGATTGTGAATTTTACCTTGGCGAGCGTTGTTTATACGATTCGGTGCACATCCGGTATAATAAATCGGCGAATTCAAATGACCATGTGGTGTCAGCGATACATACAATTGGGGCAGCGTATATCCCCATCCGGGATTCCATGCTTGTTCGCATCCAACCGTTGCGAACGTTGACCGATGCAGAAAAATCCCGCACGGTGATGCAATGGTTTGCAGGCACTAAAAATGAAGTACAGAAAGTGCAATGGCAGGGAAATTGGGCTTCTACCCGGTTCCGCGATCTGGGAAGTTTTCAGCTGGTGCTTGATATTGAGCCCCCGGTAATAGCACCTATTGGCTTTGTGAGCGGAGCTGACTTAAGCAAGGCCACCCGCCTGGCTTTTAATGTAAAAGATAATTTAGAGGAGATCAAAAATGTAAGGGCCGAACTGGATGGCAAATGGCTTCGGTTCAGCAATGATAAAGGCGTGACCTTTATTTATCAGTTTGATGAAAAGTGTATGGGGGGGCAGCATGAGTTGAAGATCCACGCAGAGGATGAAGCAGGCAATGTAACCGAGAAAACGTATAATTTTACCCGCTAATTTTCAGAATATGATCACTCTAAAAGAAGGCGATAAAGCACCGGCATTTAGCGGCAAAGACCAGAACGGCAAAAAGGTGACGCTTAGCGATTTCAAGGGCAAAAAAGTAGTGCTGTATTTTTACCCTGAGGACGATACGCCAACCTGTACGGTACAGGCCTGTAACCTGCGCGATAACTATGCCTTGCTGAAGAAACATGGCTTTGAAGTGATTGGCGTTAGTCCGAATGATGAAAAGAGCCATAAGAAGTTTGAGACTAAGTTCAACCTGCCGTTTACTTTACTGGCCGATGCGGACCATACTATCATAAACAAGTATGGAGTTTGGGACGAAAAGCAAATGTTTGGTAATAAATATATGGGCGTTCACCGCACCACTTTTGTGATTGATGAAAAGGGTGTCATTAGCAAAATATTCCTGCGACCTAAGAATAAGCAGCATGCCGAAGAGATTGTAGCGGCTGAGAAATAACTTGATTAATATCAATAAATTAAGGTGTATAAAAACTAATTATATTAGTATTTATGGGTTATCTTTATGGTAATCATTAGTACTTTATGCCTACTATTACAATAACCAGGCTCTATGACCTTGTTTCAGTTAAACTGGGCAAGGAAACCGCTGAAAATTTGACTACCTTTATTGAGGAAAAAATCAAATGTGAAGTGGATACAAAAACTTCAATACTTGCTACAAAAGAAGATGTGGCCCGTGCTGAAACAAAAATAGAAGCATCAAAAGCAGAATTACTCCGATGGATGTTTGTATTTTGGATTGGTCAGGTGGCAGCCATGTTTGGTTTAATTGTGCTATTCCTAAAGAAATAGCACCTACTGCACTTTGTTATACTAATACCTTTATTTTTTCACCAGCTTTTCTGGTTGTGTCGGTTCTTTTTTTAACTCGTTTTTTTCGAAGTTTTCCATTACCAGGGCGGCGGCTCCGGTAACTTCAGCCTGGTAGCCAAGGGAAGATATCTCAATTTCGGTATTGGAAGCCAGGCGGGGGATGCAATGCTCATTTAAAGCCTGCTGAATAGGCGCCTGCCAGATCCTTCCTGCCGATGACCCCCGGCCGCTTAAGATCACCACCTCGGGGTTCAGTAAATGGATCAGGATGGCTACGCCTCTACCTATATTATAACCCGCCTCGGATAATATTTCTACCGCAAACTTATCGCCTTTACCTGCGGCTTTAATGATGTCCTGAAAGGCCTGTTCTGCGTGTTCTACCGACAATTCTTTCAACAGCGATATTTTTCCCTCTTTTAAGCCTTTATTGGCTTTTTCAATAACCACCAGCAGGGAGGTTTCAGTTTCCAGGCAACCGCTTTTGCCGCAGCTGCATAATTTATTATTTAGAAAAAGCGGAATATGGCTGAACTCACCGGCAAATCCATTGTGCCCCCGGAAGAGGTCCCCATTCAGGATCATGCCTAAACCAACGCCCCAGCCCAGGTTTATCACCATGGCGTTCTTTTTATTCCGGGCGGCGCCAAACATTAATTCAGCCAGGGCAATCAGGCGGGAGTCATTATCGAGATATACTGGTAATTTAAGCTTTGATGAAATGTATTGCGTGAGGGTGCCCTGTTCGGGTTCAAGAAAGGTATAATTCACTCCTTTGGCCGAATCAACAAAACCGGGCATTCCTATACCAACGCCGGCAATGCTGCTTTTTGAGATGCCCGACCGGGTTATGACCTGATCAATTTTTTCGGTAAGCGAATCAAGTGCCTGTGGGTTCTTTAATAAAGGAAGTTCGAACAATTCTGTGGCGGCTACCTGTGTGTTCTGCATGTTCAAAATGGCAATGCGGGTGATCAGTTGGTCCATAGCCACCGATACTATGTATAAAACATCAGGTTTCAGGGAATACATAACGGCCCGCCGGCCACCGGTTGACGCTGCATAACCGGTTTCGGTAACCCAGTCTTCCTCAATAAGCTTCCCCAGTATTTTCGTAGTGACCGGTAAACTCTTATTGATCTTGTCGCTCAGGTCGGCGCAGGATAGCATATTAGAAAAATAAAGATGCTTTATGATCTTTTTTCTATACAGTTGATTTTTTTCCATCATGTACTGTTGCTGAAACTTTGATCAAATTTACTGTTAAGTACCTGAATTTTAAAGCAATTCACAAAAGCTTGGGACCACAAGACAGGTTAAACCCGCTCTTACAATATCGTTGTTTTAGCACATAGCCGCTTCAATAAAATACTGCTTTTTGCAAAGCTTGTCTCTTTAATCTGGTTTTAAGGTAATTGATTGAACGGCCCATGGCCTGCTATAGCCGTGAACCGGAATGTATAAGCCGGGGCAACTATGTTTAATTCTTTATCGTATAGTATGCTGGCAATCCCGCGAGGAGCGCGGCTGTATGGCTGTTCCCTGTACTTGATGGCTAAGATCCATTGGAGAGGTCTATATAATATTATAATCAACTGGTAAAGTGTATCAGCGATTATACCCAGATGCAAACTTTGTAAGTAGGCCGGGTAACCGGCCTGCTTGTATATGGGTTATTTTTTAGTTTTAGGGTTTGGTTACCCTGTCCTTTTAAGGACAGGGTTTTTTATTACTACTATAAGTTATACAGGAATATCAATGAAAGGCAACCAAATGAAACGGTTAATCGTACAACTCCATAGAAAAATGCTTGGATGCATTCACTATTGAAAAACAAAGTAAGCTCCTTAAAAGCTGATTTAATTGCGATACTATGATTAAAAAAATTACAGGCGTTTTAGCATGCGGTATGTTATTATTTTATGGTTGTTATAATGATAAGGAAGAGATCTTATATGGGTCTTCAACCTGCGATGGGGTAAATGCAACATTTGCAGCTGATGTTATGCCCATCATTCAATCCAGTTGTGCCAAACCCGAATGTCATGCTTCAGGCAGCCTCAATGGCCCTGGCGCGCTTACATCATATACACAAATAAAAAATGCAGCAACACAAATAAAATCAGCAGTGATTTCCCGTTTTATGCCGAAAGAGGGCTCGCTTACAACAAGCCAAATAAAATCTATAAGCTGTTGGGTTGACTCGGGTACACCCAATAATTAAATTCACATTCTTCCATGAACAAAAAAAGGACAATCATTGGTGGTATAGTAGTAGTTATAGCGTTGGCTGGCGGTTATGGCTGGTATCAGTTTAACAGAACCGTTCAGGGCCTCGCTGATGTACGTGCTGATTTTTCTGTAAACGCTACAGACCTGATCAAAGAATTTGTTAGCAGTGAGGATGCGGCTAACAAAAAATACATGAATAAAATTTTATCGGTAAAAGGCATGGTTAAGAATGTAGAATCAGCACAGAGTACCATTGTGCTGGGCGACACCAGTGATATGTCGGGTGTGCGTTGTGTAATAGACAGCACGGCCAATTCCACCATAGGTTCGTTACAGAAAGGCGCAGTAATAACCATTAAAGGAGCGATTACCGGGTTTAATAAAGATGAAACCGGACTGCTGGGCTCAGATGTTCAGTTGAACCGCTGCGTTATAGCCAACTAAACAATTGTTAAAACCAAATATTTTACCATGAGTTTCTTAATAAAGAAAGGCATTATATCGTGCTGCTTTATATTGATGGCGGCGTCGTTAATGGCGCAGGATAAATTCTTCACCAAAAGCGGCAATATTCAATTTTCTTCAAAAGGCGTTATTGAAACCATAGAGGCCACTCATCGCAGTGTCACCTGTGTACTCGACTCAAAAACCGGTGACATTCAGTTTGCAGTGCTCATGAAAGGCTTTGAATTCAGAAAAGCAATGATGCAGGAACACTTCAATGAAAACTATGTAGAAAGCGATAAATACCCCAAATCAGAATTTCGCGGGCAAATCACTAATAACAGTGAAGTAAACTACGCAAAAGATGGTAGTTATACTGTTCACATAAAAGGCAAGCTCACTTTGCATGGACAAACAAAAGATGTAGAGGCTGATGGTAAGATCACTGTGAAGGACGGTAAACTGATCGCCGCTTCAAAATTTAAGATTCTGATGTCTGAGTACGATATTGACATTCCTGGATCGGTAGCAGAAAATATGTCGGATACAATAAACATTACCGTGAACTGTACCCTGGAACCATTGAAACAATAAACTGCACGAACCAAACTAAAAAACCAACCGATATGAGCAAAATAACCTATATACTATTGACTGCCTGTTTTGTTATTACGGCGGCCAATACCATTCAGGCACAGGAAAAAGACCTGTTAAGCATGGTCAGGGATTCTGCAAAAAGAGAATATGCTACGGGCGCTTTCAAATCAACTCGCGTTATCAATGGCCAGTCTATGGAAATGTTAGGCAAAGGAGTGCTGGATGTTCGCATTCTGCATCGCTTTGGCCTTTTGAGTGAAGGCGCTAAACAATTTTTTGGTTTAGACCAGGCCAGTATGCGACTGGGTTTTGATTACGGTATAACCGATAATTTAAGCGTAGGCGTAGGAAGAAGTACCTTGAATAAAGAACTGGATGCCTTTTTTAAATTTCGCGCCATACGCCAGGGAGCAAACGGCGGTTCACCGGTTTCAGTAATATGGGTCTCGGGCGCTGCCGTTCAAACCATGCCCTGGACAGATACAACCCGGAAAAACTATTTCTCTTCGCGCGTAGCTTATTACCACGAAATAATCATCGGCCGCAAATTCAGCAATGCTTTCAGTTTGCAGGTTAGCTCCATAATGGTTCACCGTAACCTGGTAGCCAAAGCCGATCAGGACAACAATACCTGGGCATTAGGGATCGGTGGCCGGTTGAAATTATCTAAGCGCACTGCGTTTGTGGTAGATTATCATCCCATCCTGGCAGGACGTGAGCCGGGAACAAAAGATCCTATATCTGCAGGTTTTGATATTGAAACCGGTGGCCACGTATTTCAGTTACATTTTAGCAACAGTACCGGTATGAACGAAAAAGCCTTCCTCACCGGCACTACAGATAATTTCTGGAAAGGTGATATCCGGTTCGGCTTTAACCTGTCGAGGGTGTTTCAGGTTAACAGAAAGAAAAAATAATTAGCAAATGTGAAAATGGGAAAACTGCTTATAAATGAAAAACCCTGCCTGTCGGCGGGATTTTTCATTTGCTAATTTTCACAATCGTATTATCAGCTCAACTTCACCAAAATCAAACTCCCGTTCCATCACGTCTTTGGTTAGTAGCCGGCCGCTGTCGGAAACGCCCATAATAGTGGTTTCAAACAAAACGGCGCCTTTTTTCAAGGTAACTGACTGATGTAATTTGTATAACACCTGTTGATACTCCTGCATGATGGTTTCAAAACCGCCTGCATGTAATTGCCGGTACCGGCGCTCCAGCGCCTGGCAGAGTTCCTTACCTAATTCGGCGGCATCAAAGTCTTTCCCGGTGACCTGTTTTAATGAAACCGGGTTGGGTAAACCGGGATCAAAAACAACCTGATTAATGTTTATTCCAATACCAACCA
>JAJKIL010000130.1 GCA_021154515.1 Niastella sp.
TACGTGTGAATGTTATTCCACGACCGGCCGGCGAAATCGAATTGCCCTTCTTTTGTACACAGCAATACGCCGTTGTTGTAAAATATTAACAGGAAATCAATAGTCATGGTACCGAACATGAGCTGGAATTTTTCTTTTGGCGAAGGCTCGTAATTGATACCACACAACAGGTCCCATAGCTTAAGGGCTTCCTGTTCATCCATTACCAGGCTAACTTTTCCATACTTCGAATATTGACCAATCACATCAAGCACTTCATCTACTTCAAATACCCGTCGCCCGGTAATATCGCCTAATTGAAAAATAAACTCCATAGTCTGTTTGTCAATCGCTTTTTTTATCACATCAGCAAAAAGGCCATCCCAAAAGCCAGCCGCATCCTTCACGCTTACATAATCAGCAAACTGAATAATGGAACAGTTGCTGAGGTATTTTGTAAGTGCATCTATACTGGCATCTTTTCTCATGTGATCCCATTTATAATTATCCGTCTCCGCTGCTGTTGGCTCTTGCTTTTGAGAGGCCGTTTTGCTGTGATGATTGCCTGAGATTATATGTCGTATTCCAAGCCTTTCCCAGAAGGTGGAAGGGAAATCCTCCTCCGTTGTTTCAGCGGTTGCCTGCAGTGGATTGAAAATTTCATATTCTCCAAGCTGCTGCAGGTACTGGTCAACCGGGCCGGGGTATTCCCTGATGGTATCAGCCAGTTTCGCTAATAACAAAGCTGTATCCGGCGTTTGGGTTAATACGTCCATAACTTTGAATTGAATTAAGAAACCTTACAATAATTGTTCAGGACTTCCACTCGCAACGCTTACCTCGGTTTGAATCAGTGGCCACTCGTCTTCAAAGCGAATTGCATCATCCATAAACTCTGCCCCTTCCATAGTATCGTGAGCAGTTGCATGCAGCCTTACTAATGCAGGCTCCTGAGGTTTTGACCGCAAGCTCATTTTGAACGGATGTAAATAATTGAATAGCATAAAACAGGTTTAGATAATGAATTATTGATTTCGTTAAGGCAGGTTGCTCAAAAGAATCGTCTGCCAACAGTTGACTTGCCGTGTTGTTGACCGGTTTTCGCAAGGATTATGCGCCGGCGTTGAGAAATCCTTGTGCACGAACGGGTGGAAAGTGCATTCTCGTTACAACCGCCCCGGCAAACTGTCACCCGTCGTCTTCGTTTCAACGGCTGGCAGACAAATATCTTTACGCTTTGGCCAGTTGGAGAGTCATCCATTTTTCAAAATTGATCTCACCCAGGTTTGCTTTACCGGCAGGAACCAGGTCGCTTTCCCCAATTTCGCCACCATAGTAGTGATTATCGGTATTAGGCACTACCTTACGGGGATCATTTGTTGCTTTCAGGTAGCGTTCTGCTATTTCGTGCATAGTAAAACGTTCGGGGCCGGCAATTTCCATAATACCATTGAGCGGTTTAGCCTCAGCAGCTTTGGCTACAAATAAGGCTACATCATCCGATGCAATGGGTTGGAATTTTAACGAACTCAGGTGTACTTCGTTATCTTTTGTAGCTTGTGTAACAATCCCTGGCAGGAATTCGAGGAACTGGGTGCTTCTGATTATAGTGTAGGGCACAGTAGATTTTTTGATCTCAGCTTCCTGCGCCATTTTACCCCGCATATACCCAACGTTCTTCATCAGGTCAACCCCTACAATAGAAAGGCACAGATGATGCTTTACGCCGGCATTTACTTCTGCCGCCAGCAAATTGTGACCGGAGGTTGTAAAGAAATCCAACACAGCTTTATCTTCCCAGGAAGGTGAATTGGCCAGATCTACTACTACATCAGTATCCTTCATGGCTTCTGCCAAACCTTCGCCGGTAATGGTGTTTACGCCAGTGTTGGGTGAGGCGGCAATTACCTGGTGTCCCCATTGACGAAGATTTGCTACTACTTTTGTTCCTATGAGGCCGGTTCCGCCGATTACTACGATTTTCATAATTCGATTTTTTAATTGTTTGGAATGACTATATAGATTCCAACGACATGCCAATCAGTTAATCGAATGAAAACCAATTATGTAAGAGAAAGTCACCTGATAATTTTTCACTGTATTTAGTGAAAGCACGAAGGGTTACACTATATGTAGTGAAAATCAGCAAGCCCTGTTTAAGTTAGTGTCAGGAAAAATAATCGGCCTTGGTGATGCCCAGTTTTTTTATTTTGGAGTGCAGGGTGTTGCCGGGAACGTCCAGAATTTCTGCTGCGCCGCCCGGTCCGGAGATCTTTCCGGCGCATCGTTTCAACACGTCGACAATATATGCCCGTTCCATTTCTTCGAGCGTGCGATTTAAAATAAAGGAAAGGTCCTGTTTATCTGCCGTGGTTTGTTTTGGAATATACACATCCTGCAACACCCCATCGGTAGTAAGCAGTACACTCCGTTCAATCAGGTGCTCCAGTTCCCGCACATTGCCCGGCCAGGTATAGCTGCGTAATTGTTGTATTACTTTGGGCGACACCTTCCTGATCTTGCGGCCGGTATTCTTGCTGTATTTGTCAACAAAGAAATGCATCAACGGCTCTATGTCCTCTGAGCGGTCACGCAGGGGCGGTAGATTAATTGGGAAAACATTCAACCGGAAATACAGGTCGGCGCGAAAGCGGCCTGCTTTTACTTCTTCTTCCAGGTTGCGATTGGTAGCTGCGATCAACCGCACATCTACCTTGATGGTCTGTTTACCACCCAGCCGCTCCAGTTCACGTTCCTGTATCACGCGTAATAATTTCGATTGCGCTTCCAACGGCAGTTCGCCAATTTCATCCAGGAATAAGGTACTGTGATTAGCCAGTTCAAACTTACCAATCCGCCGGTCGAGCGCACCGGTAAAGGCGCCGCGTTCATGACCAAACAATTCACTTTCACCATCAGTTTATCCTTACGGGACGATGCATTGTGCAGCGCGCGCGCAATCAGTTCCTTGCCTGTACCGGTTTCACCCAATACCAGCACTGTAGTATTCGTTGTAGATACGATCGACATCAACCGGTATACTTCCTGCATGGCTTCGCCTGAACCCACGATCTCCGAAAAATTGTAAATGGTTTTTATCTGTTCTTTCAGGTAGTCGTTCTCTACTTCCAGTTGCTTTTTATAGGCCAGCAGTTTTTCATTGGCCTGTATATTGTCAATGGCCACGGAGATCTGTGCACAAATACCCCGCAGCACCAACTGGCTTATCCAGTCGGAATGCAGCCAGATAGTACCAAGGACTTTATTACCGGCGCGTAATGGCATGGCATACACATTTTTAAATCCCGTGGTTGCCCATAACTGTGCATAAGCACTGCCAGTTTTTAATTCTTCAGCAATATTAAACACCACGCCTTCTTTGCTCGCCAGCACCTTAGCGGTATAGGGTTCCTCGATAGTGATTACGCTTGAAGACATTTGATCAAAAGTGATCCCCGCCTTTACAAACAAGGTCCAGTCAAACATATAGGCAGGCATATTGACACCATCTTCTTCAATAAGCCGGATCATACTCAGCTTTGAATGCAGGGCATTATCGAGCACCTTGGAAATGGCAGCTTCCAGATCGGGTTTCGTTTTCACCAGCGCAATGTCATTGCTGAAATCGAGCAGGAAGGCCTGATCCTGTTGTGTTTTTTCAACCTGCTCATTGGCTACAATATTGGCCATGGCCACCGAGATCTGAAAACAAATACCCTGTAATAACTGGATGTTTATTTCTTCTATACCCAGCCACAAAATGCCCAGGTTGGTTATCCCATAATGTAACCGGATACCCACCATGGTTTTGTAACCCACTTTTTTCCAGTAGTGCAGGTAAGAAGAAGTAATGCCCCGCTGTACTTCGCGCTCTACACTGAAAAGCAAAGGAATATAACTCTCCAGCACGCGGTTCTGCAATCCATCGTATAAAGGAAAACGGGCGGTAGTGAGCGCCACCCATTCGGGATCATCGAAATTGGCAATAGCGGGATCATAGATGTAAGTGCTCAGGGTTTCTCCATCTTCGTTTATTTTACGAATAACATAACCCCGCAACGCATTTAACTTGCTAAGCCCTGTATGAACGGCCAGGGCCAGATCTTCCTTTGTTCTTACTGCGGCAATCTCACTGCTGAAATCGAGCAGGAATGACTTTTCCTTTTCCTTGTTCAGGATCTCTTCATTCTTGATAATGTTGGCTACCGCACTGGCCAGCTGGGGGGAAATGCCTTTGATTATATTCCTGAATGCTGAAGAAAACCCTTCGGCGCGATCAGTATAGATATGAATAAAACCAACCGGCTTTTCTTCATTCCGCAAGGTGGTCATCAGTATTTCCCGAACCCCGCGCTCGTAGTTCACCCGCAAAAAAGCAGGGCTATGGGGCAGGTCCATAATGTCTTCCAAAATAAAAGAGATAGGTCCATCTGCCGCTAACACCGCCTGAATGAACGGATCGTTCAATGAAAAATGGGCGGCCAGCATTTCCCCGTATCTGTTATGGTCCCTGATGGGTGAATGGTCGTTATCGAGCAGAAAGGGCGTATAGGTTTCGTCCTTGCTTTCAATAAGCGTGACAATGGTATGCGTGAAGTAAAAAAAGCTTTTTATCCGTTGGGAGAAAAGGGTGAGCAGATCGTTTTTTTCCCGCACCCGGGCAATGTCATTGCCAAGCGCCAACAATATCTTTCTCTCCTGTTCCAGGGCTGCCTGACCATTTTCCATTTTCATGAAACTATTTTTTGGGGGAGCTGATTTGTAAGCAAGTTAGGAAAAATACGATCGCGTTCTATTACAAAAATAAAGCTTGTATAAATGAAGGAATTATACCTGGCTTTTGCCCTGACGTAGTGAAGACGTAGTCCCTTTCAATAAAACATTTAAACCATGGCAGTACATTTGCACTTCCCCCTAACCTTCTTCAACTAACAAATTCTGTTACATTAAAATTTCCAACCATCATGAGAAAAAATGGGAAGACCCTGTATGCCGGTATTGCATTACTGGCATTGTCAACATTGTTATTAAAGTGTAAGAAGCAGGAGGAAAGCGCGCAAGTACAAACCCCCTCTGCAAAAGAGGAAACTACGGTTAACATGGCAGCAGCAGCCATTACTACGTTTGTACATCCCGGTATTTTAAACACCCAGGCCAGCCTTGACCAGGTAGCTGCCGAGGTAAATGGCGGCAACGATCCCGTTCGCCTGGCCGCTTACAACAAGGTGCTGGATTATATTAACCAGAATGCATTGCCTACTAAGTTCTTCGCCACGGTTACAGTAGGCTCTAATGGCGCCACTACCGAATCGAAGAGCCAGATCAGAAAAGATGCCATCTTAGCGTATGCACTGGCATTGCGATGGGCCAAAACCGGTACCATAACATATGCGCAGCAGGCGATCGCCATCCTGAACGGCTGGTCATATACCTTTAAAAATTATGCAGTGCTCTCCGGCTCCAACCCTTTGCAACCTTCACTCGAAGCTTCCTGGACAACGCCGAGCTTTGTAGCGGCCGCTGAGATCCTGCGTTATTATAAAGCATTTGGCAATGCTTCCGGCTGGAGCGATGCAGATATTAACCAGTTCAAGACGTATATTGTTCTGGTAAAAAACAACTACATCAACGTTACACCGGAATATAACAATAACTGGAATGCTTCTGCCGGTTATGCCCGGATGAGTATTGGCATTTTCCTGGATGATGCCACTGCTTACCAGAACGGTTACAATATCATCCAAAGCCACCTGCCTATTATCATCGCACCTGATGGTACCATTGGTGAATATTGCGACCGCGACGACTGTGTTCACTATCAGTATTCTTTAACCGCCTTTGCTTATGCAGCAGAACTGGCAAGAATTCAGGGTGACAACTCTTTGTTCACGTACAACTCGAACCTGTTGAGCAAGGGGTACGATTATATGCAGAAGGCCTATAACCACCAGGCAGGTTGCGATAGATGCTCTTCTTCCAGCCCCGTTTTCCCCGGTACTGAAGTAGCTTATAACTATTATAAATCTGCCAATCTGAAAAGCTTACGTGAGCTGCAAGACCCGTTGGGATGGCCTAACGACAGAACGTTCCTGGGCTTTACATCCTATACCCATTTTAATGTGGCGGGCTTGTAATTGGTTGCAAATACATTCTATCCATAATAAAAAGTCTCCCGGCGCGGGAGACTTTTTATTGTTTATTCAATAATACGCCAAATTAATTACCCTATGACTATCAATGATTTGATGTATTACATCTGGACAATCCTTGTTTGCTTTTGATACAATGTTCATACGGTTTTAATACAGGACCATAAAGTCAGTATTATTTTTTTACCCACCTCTTTACATCCCATTTTATTTTTTGCATATTTGTAACAAACCACATTTTTCCTTATGCTTAACCAGGTCTTCCCCGTTAACGGAAATAAGATTTCCTCATTCGTTGCCGATACTGATTCTTTAAAATTCTCAAGTTCGGGTTTTACCAGCGTGGATGAGTTTCTCACCTCCTTTGGTAAAAA
>JAJKIL010000131.1 GCA_021154515.1 Niastella sp.
CAGGAAGATGTAAAGATCGGTCTTGAGAACAAGGATGGGGTAAAAGAAGGAGATATGGTGATTGCACCCCCCGGTGATGGTGACGGAAAAGTAATTGAGTTGCCCAAAAAAGATGATGATGGTATGGACGGCATCTTTATTTCTGTGCAATTTGAATCGGAGTATCCCGGTGGCGCAATGGCCTGGCAACGATTCCTTAACAGGAACGTACGTTACCCTGAGCAGGCTGTTGAGCGGGAAATTCAAGGGCCGGTGGTGGTACAGTTCATTGTAGATAAAGATGGCAATGTAAGTGATGTGATAGCGGTGAGCGGTCCCGACGAGTTACGTGCTGAAGCCGTGCGGGTAATAAAGAAAAGTGGTAAATGGACACCGGCCATTCAAAATGGCAACAAGGAAAAATCATACAAGAAACAGCCTATAGTGTTCAGGCTGGCAAATGAGTAGGGTAGTATTGTAAGTCGCGTTGCTTTACAAGGCGGGCCTCAGGTGGGGCTCGCCTTTTTTTAAAGGAAATGGGTTTTTGGTTAAAGGTTTGGAACATCCTACTGCCTGCCGCCTACTGCCCATTGTCTTTTAATCGTATTTTTGCCCTCGTTTAAAAGGAATATATGCACGGAAAAGCAATCGGCTGGGATGATACTATTGTAGCACTGGCAACCGCCCAGGGAATAGGGGCTATTGGCGTTATACGTTTAAGCGGGGGGCAGTCCATTGACATTGTGAACCGGTTGTTCCCGTCCAAAGACCTTACCCAGGCGCCCTCGCATACCTTGCATGTAGGCTATTTAAAAGAAAATGGAAAGGTGCTGGACGAAGTGGTGATATCGCTGTTTAAAGGCCCAAAATCGTACACGGGTGAAGATGTGATAGAGATCTCAGGCCATGGTTCCCCCTACGTATTACAGCAGATCATGCAGGCCTGCGTAAACCAGGGTGCCCGGCTGGCCAAACCAGGCGAATATACCCAACGCGCCTTTTTAAATGGCAAGCTCGATCTGGCGCAGGCAGAAGCCGTGGCCGACCTCATTGCCAGCAATACCGAGGCTTCCAGAAAAACAGCCCTGCACAACATCCGCGGCGGCTTTTCAGAACGGTTGAGCAGCCTGCGGGAGCGGTTGATCAAGTTCTCCGCCCTCATAGAACTGGAACTCGATTTTTCGCAGGAAGATGTGGAATTTGCCGATCGCACCCAGCTGTATGAGTTGTTGACCGAAGTACAGCAAACCACGCAACAGCTGGCGTCCTCCTTTCAGTTAGGCAACGTGATCAAAAATGGGGTGAGCGTAGCCATCATTGGTAAACCCAATGCCGGAAAATCGACCCTGTTGAATGCCCTGCTCAATGAAAACCGTGCCATTGTAAGCGATATTGCCGGTACTACCCGCGACACCATCGAAGAAGTGCTGAACATCGATGGCATCCTGTTCCGGCTTATCGACACTGCCGGTATTCGCGAACATACCCATGATGTAATTGAAAGCATTGGCATGGAAAAGGCCCTGGCCAAAATGCAACAGGCCGATGTGGTGATATATTTGTTTGATGTAAATGAAATTACCGCTGCAGATTTACAATCAACCATAAATGAGTTCAACAACAAAAAGCTGAAATTCGTACTGGTCGGGAATAAAGCTGATGCTTCTTCCGACGATACTCTGCGCGATAAATTCAGCAGCATCCCCGGCATCATATACATCTCCGCCAAAGAAAACCGTCATACCGAAGTACTAAAAGAAAAACTAGTAGACCTGGTACTACAGGGCAAGGTTACCACAGAAGATACCATTATAACCAATGCCCGTCACTTTCATGCCTTGCAGGAAGTGTTACAATCGCTGATAGATATTCGCAATGGTTTGGATAACAATATTCCCAGTGACCTGATTGCGCTCGACATTCGCCGATGCTTACACTATTTGGGCGAGATTACGGGCCAGGTCACAACTGAAGATCAGCTTGATTATATCTTTAGTAAGTTTTGTATCGGGAAGTAGCGCCTTTCTTTTCCTTTCTCTTGTTTTCATCAATTTTCCTAACGTAATGCTTATCAGCAAAGAAAGTAATGTGCTTGAATTCATAGATCAATTACACCGGTTCTTTAGTAAAAACCGAAAAGAGAAATGTGATTATTGCTAAATATCGTTCCGTTTTTAAGTCTTATTTTGTCATACATTTTTTGATTCCACATACCTTGAAAAACTTCTACGGGAAATTCTATAAGCCTGATCCTTTAATCATGCTATGAGATATTTCCAGCCAGGTCTAACCAAACTTCATTCTAATTGATTTGTTTTTAAGCCCGTGATTGTAAGTTTTGTTACTTGCCTTAGCGATAGCTATTTCCCTTTCGGTTCTTGTTGTCGGTTAGCAATTCAAACTAAAATCAATCTCATTTATATGACAATTTGCGGATTCAAACTTACGCATGATGGATCGATCGCGCTGATCGATGGCAATCAGCTTGTTTTCTGTTATGAGATGGAGAAGCTGAATAATTCACCGAGATACAGCCCTTTCAATATCAGCATGGACCAGGTGAGAGAAATATTTTCCCTTCACGGATATGATTTCGATCGGGTTGATAAATGGGTGATTGATGGTTGGACGCCGCACGAACCCGTATTCATCGATCCGGGCAAGGGGAACATCCCGGTTGATTTAGCAGGATACGGCAGTTTCATCGTGAAAGAAAATGTAATGCAGCCCGTACATTTTGAACTGCAATCGGAAAACAGGGAAAAATATAACAGTTATCTACATGTGTCGGGTCATATAGCCGCTGCCTATTGTACAAGCCCCATGGCAAAAGCGGGAGTAGACAGCTACATTCTGATCTGGGACGGCGGCATGTATCCACAGTTGTTTTATTATTATTCCAGCACCAATAAAGTAGAGAACCTCGGCGCATTATTCCCCATCATCGGCAATATCTATGGCATCTTTGCCCAACATTTCGGGCCTTTTAAAGTAAATAAAGAAGTTGTGACCGACGAACTGAATATCGCCGGGAAGGTGATGGCGTATATAGCAAAAGGCGTTTACATAAAAGAAATGATACCCGTGTTCGGCAGCATTTATAAAGAGTATGCACACCGGGGTATGGATTTTGCCCGCGACTTTGCGAGAGAGTTTATCAAAAAGACCCAACATCTCCAATACAGGCCTGAAGATATCTTACATACTTTTCACGTTTATATAGAGCAACTGCTTGTGAGTGCATTGGTAGCAAAAGTTAAAAAAAGAGAAGACAGAACAAGGAACCTTTGTTTTGCCGGCGGTAGTGCATTGAATATAAAATGGAACAGCGCCATCCGCAATTCAGGCGTGTTTGCAACCGTTTGGGTACCTCCTTTTCCAAACGATGCCGGCAGCGCTATCGGTACAGCATGTTGTGAAATGATCCATGAAACAGGCGTCAATTGCCTGAATTGGGATGTATTCTCCGGGCCATCGGTCATTAATGATGCTGCTGTCAGCGGTTGGTCCAAAAAGCCGGTAACGATCGATGCCCTGGCGCTGTTGCTGTTCCTTGAAAACGAGCCCGTCGTATTTCTGAATGAACGCGCCGAACTGGGGCCTCGCGCCCTGGGCAACAGAAGCATCCTGTCTCCGGCAACGCCAGCTCAAATGAAGCAGGTCTTGAATCATATAAAACACAGGGAAGATTATCGTCCCGTAGCGCCCATCTGCCTGGAAGAAGATGCAAAAGACATATTCGAGCCTGGTATCAGGGACCCTTACATGCTTTTCGATCATCAGGTGAAGCCGGAATGGAAAGAACGCATTCCCGCCGTTTGCCACCTGGATGGAACGGCCAGGCTACAGACCGTGAATGAATCGGAGAACCCGGTGATGTTCCGTTTGCTGAGCGAATACAAGAAGCTCAGCGGCATTCCGCTACTGTGTAATACCAGCGCTAATCACAATGGGAAGGGCTTTTTCCCGGATGTTTCATCGGCGATGAACTGGGGAAAGGTCAACTATGTTTGGAGCGGAGGCGCCCTCTATGAGAAGACAGAGAAAATCATTTTTAAAAGCAGTGAATTCTCCGATCCTTCAATCCGTATTTAGTAAAAGAACCGGCAATAATAAAAAGAATATTGATCTCCGTTCTGTCGGATGTTCTGATGAACATTTAAATAGATATTCCTTTTTTTCAATCCTATAATGTAGTAAAATGTCAAAAGTCGGAAATGTTCCGGAAATCATATCCGTAAAGGATCATTTGGATCAGCTGAAAGCGCAGGGCGCCGTTCTTGCATGGGAAATACCATATGAGAATCTTTTAACCAGATTGACTGCCGCCGTATTTTTCTTAACTCCGGCTGACCAGTCGCATCTCGATCGCATATGGAAAGAATTGGAATCGCATAAAATGTTAAAATACCGGTTGAATGACGACAAAGTACTTTCTCAGCTGGCCTGGAGAGTAGAATTCAATGACGGTTTCGAATTATAACAGGAAAGGGCAACATGCGTAAGACAAAATTATTCTGTTTGCCATATGCCGGAGGGTCCGCATCCATTTACAACAGATGGAAGCAGCACCTTGGTGCCGATATCGAATTGGTAACAATTGAATTGGCAGGAAAGGGCAGACGTATCGGCGAATCATTATACCAGGATCTTTCCGAGGCGGTACAGGATGTATATAAGATAATAAAGAAAGATCTGGCCGATGCTCCATATGCCTTGTTCGGGCATAGTATGGGAGGGCTCATCTCCTATGAGTTGGCCCAGAGGGTGAGGGCAAACGGGCTCCCGGCTCCTGTACATATCTTCTTCTCCGGAAAGAGCGCTCCCCACATAGAAAGGGAAGATGAAAAGAAATACCATTTGATGGATGATGAGGAATTTGAAAGGGAGCTGATCCACCTGGGCGGTACGCCGCCAGAGTTTTTTGAAAGCCCGGAACTAGCCGGTATCTTCCTTCCCATCCTGAGAAGCGATTTCAAAATGGCGCAAACCACAACAAACAAAGGCGTCATCTATCCATTGAATATTCCAATTACCGTCTTTCTTGGTAAAAAAGATGACCAGACGCCCGAACAATGCGATGGATGGAAATTTCATACCACGAAGGGCTGCACGTTGCATTACTTTGAAGGAGGGCATTTCTTCCTGCATGATGAAATGCATCCAATCTTAAAGATCATTAATCGCACAATAAGAGATTCATACGATGACGGCCATTTATAGTACCCTTACGGAGCTGTTGCAGGAAAGAAAAAAGCTGACCGGCACAGGGGTAACCTTTATTGAAGCAGGTGCAAAGGAAGTAGTGCTGCCTTATAGCGAATTGTATGACTCCGCGATAAGCGCATTGTCATTTCTTCAAAGCCAGGGATTGAGGCCAAAAGATGAATTGGTCTTTCAAATCGAAGACAACAGGACCTTTGTCATTGTTTTCTGGGCCTGTATCCTGGGAGGTATCGTTCCGGTGCCACTGGCAATTGGCAGGAACGATGATCATAAACAAAAGCTATTTAACATATGGCCTCTTCTGAAAAATCCTTTCCTGATCATTTCCTCCGACAATCTTTTCCAAATGGGCGCATTTGCACAACAGCAGGGATTAGAAAGCCTGTTTGCTGTCATTGGAAAGAAAATGATCAATGAAGCAGACCTGTTCTCTTCTAACGGATATGGAGAGATTTATAAGGCTGATGAAAACGATGTCGCCTTCGTACAGTTCTCTTCGGGATCTACCGGTGCCCCTAAAGGCGTGATGCTTACGCACAAAAATCTTCTCACAAATGTTCGGGCCATCAGTGCTGCTGCCAACTATAGCAAAGAAGACTCCATGCTGAGCTGGATGCCACTGACACATGATATGGGTCTCATCGGTTTTCACATCAACCCCTTGTTCAGTGCCATGGATCACTATCTCATGCCGCCCGCTCTTTTTGTGCGCAGGCCTTCACTCTGGCTGGATAAGGCAACCGGACATAAAGCGACTATTCTGAGTGCTCCCAATTTCGGCTATGAATACCTGATGAGGCATTGTAATGTTGTTTCCGGGCAGTATGATTGGGATCTGCGATCCGTCAGGTTGTTATACAATGGTGCGGAACCTATATCGGAAAGTATATGCCGGAATTTCCTGCACCAATTATCAAAATATGGATTGAAGAGCAACGCCATGTGCCCCGTATATGGACTGGCAGAAGCAAGTCTGGCTGTGTCCATTTCCGGATTGGACAATGAGGTGGAATCGCTGGCGCTTAGCAGGAATCAATTGCAAACGGGCGCCAGGATCCGGCTAATCGCTAC
>JAJKIL010000132.1 GCA_021154515.1 Niastella sp.
GATCAACCGAACATCGAAGGTGTCAATGGCGCCGGTATGATACACGTGTACAAAAGTATTGTTGTGGGTGGTCGTATCGGTTTGGCCATCGTCGAAATTCCAATAGTAAGCAAAATTGTTACCTGCCGATTTATTGGTGATGGTTACTTTAAATGGTGAACAACCTTTGGTGGCGTCTACGGTAAACCGGGCTTTGGCATCGGCATACACCAGTACGCTGTCGCGGTGGTATGAGGTGTCGCAACCATTAAAGGCTTTCAGGGTAATGTAATAAGTGGTATCGCGAAAATCGGGACTGGTATTGTACGTAATGGCGGCGGGTGAAGCCTGGGTGCTGGTGGTGCCATTGCCAAAGTTCCAGAAGAACCGGATGCCATTCAACAGACTGCTTGTATTGGTAAACGTTACCGTCAACGGGCCGCAACCTGTTGCTTTATCTTTTGTAAAGTTGGCCGTTACGCCGGGCACGGTATGAAAGGTCAGTTCCATGCTGTCGGCTTTGCAACCATGGGCGCTGGCCGTAACCAGTTTTACCGGTACATCCTGGGCCATGCCTGCAATGGGGTAGCTGGGAAAGACGCCATTGGTATTGGCGGCTATCTGCACGCCATTGGCGAACCAGGTATATTGACCATTCCCCTGCGGAAAAGGAATGGTTGTTATCACAGAATCCAGGTTCACCGGGGCGCATTTGGTAGTGCCGGTAGCCGTGAATTGCGCTTTGGCATCGGGGTTCACTACTACCTGTAGATGGGCGGTATCGGAACAACCATTGGCCAGGGCGCCTGACAGAAAATAAATGGTAGTAATTGTTGGCGTAACAATTACTGTATCGGGTGTGGTGTAAGTCAAAGCAGTGGTTGGCCACCAGGTATAGGTGGTAGCGCCGCCTGCTGCCAGTTGGGTGCTGGTGTTAATACAAATGGCAGGGGCCGCCGTGGTGAGGGTAACTACGGGCCGGCGTTTTACCGTGATGTAGATCGAATCTTCCGTGGCGCAATTCGCCCCAATGGAAGCGATCAATTTATAGCCATAGGTGGTATCATCGGCGGTGCCGGTATAATCAGGCAGTAAAGTGGGGTTGGCGCTGGTGGTGCTGCTAAGCCCGGTTGCCGGCGACCATTGATAGTTTACGCCATTTACGCCAGGAACGCCAAGGATCATGGGCGACCTGCTGCAAACAGTTGTGTCGTTACCGGCATTGGCAACTGGTTTGTCGGTTACAATAACCGAGGTGTTCACTATTACACTGGTATTACAACTGCTGTCAATTACTTTTAGCTGAACCGCATGTGTGCCTGTGCTGGTATATTGTATAGTGCCGGGGATCAGCTGATTGGATGTAGCTGGTGTACCATTGGTAAATGACCATTGATACCCCAGCGGGCCCGGTGAATAACAGGTGGTGGCAATGGCCGAGGGAGTAAGGCCATTGGTAATACAGATGGCATTGATGGGATTGACGACAGCCGTAGGCAACCCCTTTACATAAAAAGTATCTTCTTTATAAGATTCCGGACAGGCCAATCCGGCTGCATTGGCGGTAACCGTAAGGCGGATAATATATTTGCCCGGGACATTGAATTGTATTTCAGGCGATGCACTGTTTAGTGTTGACCCATTTGCAAACTGCCACGCGGGTGTTTGATTGGTACCGCAACCCAACGGGTCGCTATAAGTAACCTTCCAGATGTATGTATCGCCCTGGCAACTGTTTGTTGGCGACGTGTTGGTGAAGATGGCATTACCGGGACCGCAGCTGCTGTTGCGGTTCATGGTGAACTGCGCATTGGGCGGATTGCGAACGCAGATCACTTTAATCGTGCTATCGAGTCCGCACTTGTCGTTGAAGATATACAGCTTTACCGTATACAAACCGGTGGTATTAAACGTAATATTCAACGCACCGGAACCTTTTGTCCATAAAAAGCCGTTCGTTGCATTTCCATTCAGCGAACCCAGGTTGCCCGATGTAATGGTGTAACCTGTTGCCGGTGAAATGGTCCATACCTGTTTGCCGGTATTGGTACAGGTGGAACCAGTGCCGCCGGTTGGGGTGATCACCGATCCATAAGCCGAATTACTGATGATGTCTACATTGGAATTGGTACACACGGTTTCGGCAGGGCCCACATAAATGTTGGCGCGTGGTTTACCCGATACATAAATAGGCACTACTGATGGACTGGTTGTACCACAGGGATTTTGAATAGTAAGGTAAGCGCCAAATGCGTTGGGGAAGGTGCTGTTACCACTGCTGCTTACGAAACCGCAGGAACCCTGTTTAAAGAAATGCGCCGCTATGGATGGGGGCGGATGTACAAAGATTTGTGGATCGGAACCATCGTTTATCAGAAACGAATATTGCGTACCCGGCGGGTTGGCTGAAATATTATTGATGGCGAATCGCAGGGAATCAGACGAGCATACATCGGTATTACCCAGGCTAGCCAAACCACCGGCGGGCGTAGAACCCAGGAAGACAATGTATTTTTTTATTCCAATACAACCATCGGCCCCGGTAACGCTTACCGTCATGGTACTGCTTCCCAACGGAAAAATATGTTTTATAATTGTTGCGGCCGGCCAGCTGTTGAAACTGGTATCGGGTGTACCATCGCCCCATGAAATAAGATAGTTGGTATTAATAGGCGTGGTGGTTGACTCGTTAACAAAGCTGAAAGTGTAGGCAGGTACATTGGCGCAACGTTTAAAGGTGGGAACGTCGTTAAACGTTCCATAGGTTATGGCGATGTCGGCATTACCAACAGCTGCGTCGGGAACATTTTTGATGGTAATGTTTTGGGCTGTTGAATCAATACAGCCGTACCGGTTGGTTACAATTTGTTTTACGGAATATAAGGTAATGCCGGGCATCCCTATGGCATTCAGGAATTGATAGGCGGGGTTAGGAAGTGCACTGGTACTGCCATCACCAAATTTCCATAACCAGGATAAGCTGGCGCCCACGGCATGATCAGTAAACTGGATATTAGTATTTCCGCAAACGTTATTGGCAGAGAAACTGAACCCCGCAGCTGGTTTGCTGTTGGAAACCTCTACTACCACTTCCATGGAATCGGTCATATTACCGCCGGTGATCACCTGTTTGGTAGTATAGAAACCTGCTTTGGGATACAGGATACCAAAAGGCCCGAGACCAGTTGCATTGGAAGTGGAACCGCTGGTGAAAGTCCAGTCGATATTCATAGAGCCTTGTGCCGAGCTCTGGTATGAAATGGAGCTGCCTTCACATACGCGCACGGTATCTCCATGGTTTACGATCTGGCCATTGGCCCTGATGCCGGCTGTTACCTGGGTGAACGCCGGGGATGCAAAGAGTACCGATAATACCAACAATAACAAAAAGACAGACGGCTTACGTGTCTGACGCATACAAACGGGTTAGGGGTTACAGGATGGGAACGGAGTGCTTGAATGAATTTTCAAAAAGGATATTCTGACCAATATCTTCAGAGACAGTGCACGTATTTGGTAAAGTCTTCTTTTTGTTGTGGAAAAGAGGTGGTTCTAAAGATGGGGGCGAAGGTAATGAATTAGTTGACAAGTTGACCAGTTAACAAGTTGATCAGTTGGCCAGTTAACCAGTTGATCAGAAAAGAGAGGGTTAGGATGAATAATGTTGGAAGTTGATAGTGTTGATAGGGTTGACAAGTTAACGGGTTAACAAGTTGACAAGTTGACGAGGAAGAAAGTTGAAAGAGACCTTGGGTTTGGCCTGCACTATAAAGAAGAAAGTTATTGAGTTTGTTAGTTCTTTAGTTTTTGAGTTATTAGTAAGTTCTTAGGTTCTTGAGTCTTTAAGCCCAAACCCGAATTTGGTGGAGAACGCAAAGCTAAAGAGGTTACTTCCGCCGAAGGTGGACTAGCCCGTATTTCAACTTCAAACTTAAAACTTTCAACATTGAACTAACAAACTCAATAACCTACGAACCCAATAACTTAAACTTAAAACCACACAGGCATAACATTAAACCAGAAATTATCAACCGTATTATACCTCCTTCCTTAAAACTTCCAACGGCGGTTTGTTTAAAATGCTCCGGCTGTTGGACAGGCCAATGATAACTGTTAGCAGTGAGATAGCAGCAAACAGTCCGGCAACCGGAAGGCAGTGTGGTGTAAAGGGCGCCTTAAAGCTGTATTTCGCCAATGCCCAGCTGGCTGCCATCGATAATAAGATACCGGTGGCGGCGGCCAAAGAGCCTAAAAAGAAATATTCCAGTGCAGTAATGAACAATATTTGTTTGCGGCTGGCGCCCAGGGTGCGCAACAAAATGCTTTCCTGGATGCGTTGGAATTTGCTGATGAGCACCGAAGCTATCAACACAATTAACCCGGTAATGATGCTGAACCCGGCCATGAACCTAATCACAAAACCGATCTTGTCGAGCACTTCATCCAGTACCGTGAGTATTAAATTGAGATCGATGATGGAAACGTTCGGGTATTTTTTTACCACTGCCTGTTGAAACTTCGCAGATACTTCTGGAGATGGTACCCTGGTGACCAGTACATGAAATTGCGGCGCTTCTTCCAGCACCCCGGTGGGAAACACCACCCTGAAATTGGTTTGCACCCGCTGCCAGTCAACCTGGCGGAAACTGCCCACCACCGTAGGAATAAGCGTTCCCTGTACGTTGAAAATAATATGGTCGCCCAGGTTCACATGTATGCGTTTGGCATACCTGTCCTCCATGGAAATATAGATCACATCGTCGGGTGAAGTAACCGGGCCGTATAATTTCCCGGCGGTTATTTTTTCAGAACTGGTTAAGGTATCCCGATAGGTTACCCGAAATTCCCATTCATAGGCTTCGGTACGAAAACCTGATCCTGAATCGGATTTTACCTGCGCGGCCGTTTGGTGATTGATCTCTTCCACCCGCATGGTAACAATAGGTACCTGCTGCATAACGGGCAGGTTATAATTCCTGGTCAATGCAGCCACACTATCCCGCTGGTTGTTTTGAATATCGAACAATACCATGTTGGGTTGATTGCCACTGCCCGATAAAGTTACCCGGCTTATAAGGATGTCCTGGATAAAATACAGGGTGCCGATAAATGCTGCACCCAGTCCGATGGTCACAATCAAAATGAGGGTCTGGTTATTGGGGCGATACAAATTGGCAAAACCCGCCCGCCACAGCTAATTCCAGGAGCCGGGGAAAAAACGGCGTACCAGCCAGCGCAGAAAAACAGCTAGCCCTGCTAATAACAGGAA
>JAJKIL010000133.1 GCA_021154515.1 Niastella sp.
CCGCTGATGCCATTTTCAAAAAAGCGTTTACCATCTTTTAAAACGTCTTCCGAAATATTACCCAGGTTGAAATACAGTTCACCACCTGAGCTGCCGGGATTCTTGATATAAGGGTCCTGTAACCAGAACTCGATGAACTCCACGTTGCCGGTTTCAAAGTCAACCTGGTCAAGACCGCGCATAATACCACCCCAGCGTTTCCTGGGATTTAATAACCGGCCGTTGGCGTCCACGCTTCCCGCACGGGCATCAAAGTTATATGGGCCTCTTTCGGTAGGGTAGTAGGCCATATCGAAAGTAACCAGGCTTCCCTGACCCAGGTCGATATTTTGTTTTTTCGGGTAGAGGTCTTTCACATTCACCGAACGAACGCGGGGATCGTCCAGCAACTTTTTATCGCTGATGGGGTTATCAGGGCTTGTTTTGTCCTGCAACACCGGTTCAATGTTATACCAGGCCAGTTTGGCGCGGTTAAAACCATAATCCACGGTGTCGCGCATGGTAGCTTCGGGGAACAGGCCATTGCCGGCAGGGGTTGAAGAAAGGCCCCAGCTCACCAACGGAAAGCGCAGGTCAATTGCATTGCGCGCGCCTTCAAAGTCATCGATGAATACCTGGCTTCCGCTGCCCTTACCAATTTGCGGCGGGTGGCCCGGTTTCAGGTAGGCCGCTTCACCATACGCGGTAACGGTACTCATTTCAGTGGTATGATAGAAAGGAAGTTTATCTAACCAGCTGGTAAGGCGGGGCGCCTGCGTCATGTAGTTGAAGTCCACGCCGTACATGGTGTTACGAATAGGATCTTCATTGTAACTGGTTTTGGAAAAGAATGGGCGTTCACCCAACCTTACCAATGAGGCGCCGATCGATAATTGTTCCCTGGCCGTTTGTTTGGCCATATAGTCGAGCCGCAGTCCCATAAAGTTTCGCTGCTGAATGCCATACCCGGCATTGTTCTCAAACTGCACATTTACGGGCAGGCCTGCATTCAGAATGGCCTGGTTAAGGATCTTCACCGTACCCAGGTTATAGTCAACCGTATAATCCACATTCTCTTTAAGCACCTGTCCGCCGGCGGTTACACTTACCGAACCCTGCGGCACATTAAAGGCGCCCAGTGAAATTTCGGAATTGCTTGATCCCTTTGCATAACCGCTGATGACATACCGGTCGAGGTTGGCGTAGGTTTTAGCTATTTCCTTGATGGTATCGTATAGTGGAAGGAACTCATATTTGGCTTTTATGTCTGCCGGACTGTTACGGAAGGCTACGGAATCAAGGTCGTGACCGAACGGTTCCAAAAAAGGAAAGATGATGCGCGCCTGTTGCGATTGAATGGTAAAACCTTCCAGGTAATCGAACACCCCATCGGGGAGGGGGTCGTTGTGTGCATTTAACCGGTCGAGGTTTAACAGGGTAAGCAATGGCACCCCGGGATTATCCCCTTCGGGTAAAAAGCGCTTCTGGCCTAAACTTGGTTCTTCGTATAAAACGTTCAGTTTAAAATCTGCTGCCTGTACACCTGATAAATAGCTTCCGTCTTTTGTTTTAAGGGTGTACACGTTTTTCATCATCAGGTTCCAGATCGGCAGGTTGGTACGTTGCGAAGTGGCTTTCAATAATTTCAGGAACAACACTTTTTGCGTACCGGCCCCGCTAACGGAGGTATCGGGTGGCACATCCTGCGAAAATTCACCTACCTGGTAAATGCGTCCATTATAGCTGTATTGATAAGCCACGCCCAATACCTCGTCTGGTTGCAATGGCTGATTAACAGAGATAAAGCCAACCTGCGGATTGAAGGAGAAATCACTTGGATTTAATTTCCGCGCAAATGTTTTTTCAAAATCCTGTACCGGGTTCAACCCCATCGATTGTAACTTACTGGTAATGGCCGATGAGTTGCGGCTGCTGGGATCTCTTATGATATCGCGAAACAGCGTGTTGGCATCGTTGTTGGGAAGGGCATTAGGGTTGCCTGTGCCGGGACGGTAGTAAGGATTGGGCTCACCCAGGTCCATCAGGCCTACCACATCCCGGGTTTCGGTGGTGGACCCGTTCCGGTTGGTTACCCAAACTTCCACCCGCATGATCTGCACCTGCGAGCTCACTATGGGCAGCTTCGACATGGCTTTGTTGTAGTTCTGGCGGAAGTACTGAGCTAACAGGAAGTGGCGGTTCTCCTCATAATCGTTGGCCTTGAACTCAAAATAAGTATTGGCCGACCCGCCCTGTAAACCCAGCGATTGTTTTTGTGATCGCTGGTTGGCGAGCACACCGGTGATGAACAGTTTCCCGAACTGCAGCTGGGTTTTTATCCCGAACAGTTGTTGGGCGCCGGGAATCAGCGTTCCTTTTGACGAGAAGGAAATATTACCCGCCTCGATCTTTTTTATGATCTCGTCATCGCTGCCGGTATAGTCGAGTTTGAGCTGGTTGTCGAAGTCGAAATTGGCCAGGGTGTTGTAGCTGATGGGCAATTTTAGCTTATCGCCGATATTACCGATCACACTGAGGTTGGCGTTCATATCAAAATCGAACCCACCGTTTCGACGGGCCCGCTCGGGCAGGGCCGGGTTTTTGATATTCTGACCCTGGTAGCCGGCGATGATGTTCACCTCTCCCTGGGGTTTGATCTCAATTTTGCCATTCCCGAAAATGCGATTGAACAGGTTATCTGTCATCGACATTTTTGGTTTCAGCATTTTTCGGTTGAGATCATTGAGAATATTCGATCTTTTCTTAAAGTAATCATTTTCCTGTTTACTGCCCATTAACTTCATGAACTCATCAAAAGTGAGGTAGGTAGGCTTCCGGTAATAGAAGTCGCCTATTTTTTCAATGATGTAGTACTGCTTTGTTTTGGGATCGTAAACTATGGAATCCTGGATATTAGCCGGGTCTTTGAGGCCCATGGAATTCCGCTGAGGAAAGGTAAAGTAATCGCCCCGCCGGTCGTGCAGGGGATACTTCAGTGTATCAATAGCTGATGTTTGCTTTCTGCTGGTATCCTGGAATGGAGCATAGAAAGCCCTTGCGGTTGAACTCAACCCAACACAAGCAGCTATTAACACAATGGTTAATCGGTTTCTGTATGAGCGTAACAATCTTCTCTAAAGAATTAGTTAGGTAGAGTTCCAGTCCGATAGGCTTATATTGTTTTTAGAGCTTTCTTAATTATTTCTTCAACTGCACTGAGAGAAGGTTCCGCTTTTACAACGCGTTGTACTGCCTGTTCGGCTGAAGACCGGGCAATCCCCAGTGCAATCAGGGCATTTAACGCGTCCTGTTCCAGCGTATTGTTAACCAAAGGTGAAATATTTAAACCTGGTTTGGTTTTGCTAAGTTTGTCCCTCAGTTCCAATACGATACGCTCGGCCGATTTCTTCCCAATGCCCTTTATTGACTCCAATAGTTTGGTATTCCCCTGCACAATGGCGTGTGAAAGCTCTTCGGGTTTCAGGGAAGACAGCATCATTCGGGCGGTAGCTGCACCCACCCCGGATACGCTTAGCAACTGCAGAAATAACTCTTTCTCTGCCACATCGAAGAAACCATAGAGGGTATGCGCATCTTCTTTAATGTGCAAGTGCGTATACAACAGTCCTTTGTCGAGCGACTGGATATGTGAATAGGTATTCAGACTTATATGCAGCTCATAGCCTACACCGTTGGCCTCTATATGCACAACGGCTGGTGTTTTTAGAACATACTGTCCTCTTACAAATGCGATCATAGGACGAAAATAACGGATTCTGGTTGATAGTTTGCCGAATGTGCCGATTTCATAATTCGGCCGGTTTTCATATAACTTTTACTTAATGAGAACGTTATAGTAAGGTCAGAAATAATGCCAGA
This sequence comes from Niastella sp., assembly GCA_021154515.1. Lineage (GTDB taxonomy): Bacteria > Bacteroidota > Bacteroidia > Chitinophagales > Chitinophagaceae > Niastella. Next base: position 3,859 of record JAJKIL010000133.1, read on the forward strand.
AAAAGCAGCAGGCAAAGGGCAAAGGTTTGCGTCGCGGCAACCCTAACTCAGAACCCGAAACTCTGAACCGGTAACAGGCAAACCGGCAACCGGTAACTGGCAACCGGTAACCATTCACGATTCACGATTGACGATTGACGGCTCCCCTTTAGGGGGCTGGGGGATAACCTGCTTTATCCTATCTTTGCCAGCTTATTTACTCATTGATAGTGATTTTGTTCTTGAAAATAATTCAATATCAAACTTGTATAAAAGTAGCATGACGCAAAAAATTACTGCCGCCATCACAGCTGTTGGTGGTTTTGTTCCGGAAGACAAGCTGACTAATGCAGATTTAGAAAAGATAGTAGATACCAACGACGAATGGATCCGGAGCCGTACCGGGATTGAAGAAAGACGAATTTTAAAAGGACAGAAAGGTACTTCAGACCTCCTGGCCCCCGCAGTTGAACAGCTCCTGAAGAAAAGAGGCATAAGCCCCCTTGAAATTGATGCCCTGGTAGTTGGAACGGTTACCCCCGATATGATGTTCCCTTCAACCGCTAACCTGGTATGCCACAAAGCCGGTCTTAAAAATGCCTGGGGTTTTGACATGCTGGCCGCCTGCAGCGGCTTTTTGTATGCCCTTACTACCGGCGCCGCATTGATTGAAAGCGGCCGGTGTAAGAAAGTGATTGTAGCCGGTGGCGATAAAATGAGTTCCATTGTAGATTACAGCGATCGTACTACCTGCATCATCTTTGGCGATGGCGGTGCGGCCGTATTGCTGGAAGCCAATACCGAAGGGTACGGTGTACAGGATAGCATCCTGAGAAGCGATGGGGCCGGCTGTGCGCACCTGCACATGAAAGCAGGCGGTTCATTACGCCCCGCTACTGCTGAAACAGTTGCCAATAAAGAACACTTCATTTACCAGGAAGGACAGCCCGTATTCAAGGCAGCCGTAAAAGGTATGGCCGATGTAAGCGCTGAACTGCTGGAAAGAAATAACCTCACCGGTGATGATATCGCCTGGCTGGTTCCACACCAGGCCAACAAACGCATCATCGATGCTACGGCCGATCGTATTGGTTTGAGTCACGATAAAGTAATGCTGAATATTCAACGATATGGCAATACCACGGCCGGCACCATTCCGCTGTGTCTGTGGGACTGGGAAAGTCAACTGAAAAAAGGCGACAACATTGTGATTGCAGCTTTTGGCGGTGGCTTTACCTGGGGTGCTACGCTGATTAAGTGGGGATACTAGTCGTCAATGGTGAATGGTCAATGGTGAATAACTCGCGATTCTCTCAATTTCGAACTAACTAGGAAACTCAAAATTGAGAAATCCATTCACCATTGGTCATTGACCA
>JAJKIL010000134.1 GCA_021154515.1 Niastella sp.
AATATAGTAAGGGAACCCGTCGTTGATGGAGTATTTCATCTGCAAATATTTATTGTTGTTTGGCCAGATGGATCTTACCATGACAAAATTTTCATTGTCCTGTGTGTCATAATGAAAATTTTGCCATGGACGTTTCATTGCTATTATTCCTTTCTTCGAAATTAATGATTGTAAAGAAATTCATAATAATTTGGTAAGCCTTATCAAAAAGATTTTGGGGCATAGAACTTGTGTTTTACAATTCCTGCGCATAATACTGCGTGCTGTACCCTGGGAATATTCATAAAGACCTTTTAGCCACCTTGTCGCCAATTCATTTTGTTAAAAATTATTTTATGGATGTTTGTCAAGGGAAGCAACGGCAATTTCCCACAGTAGCCATTGTGCTTGTATTACTTGTTCTTTGTATTATCCCGGGCCAGTATTTGGTGGCCAAACAATTTCCCACCATTGCAGGGCGGGTTCAGATCAGTCCGAGCCTTGTATTCCTGGATATTCCTGTTCGGCTGCCGGTTGACATTGATATGATCGTGGCGCCGGCCCTGTTCTTTCTTCTATATACGTTAGTGATTATATTTTCTCCTTCGAGGCGGCATGTACTGCAGCGGGTAAGCGCTGCGTTTACCGGATTGCTTGTTTTATTGTGTTGTACGCTGGCAGGCGGACTGATCTATTACCTGGTTCAGAACCGGCTCACCACGCAGGTATTAACTGGTATCAACTCAATGGGGATAAATGCAGATATTCATCTTCCATATCCCGGTTATGAAACCATAAATTTACGGGGAGGCCTGATCGTCTTTGTGTGTTTTCTGATCGGACTGTTTATTTTCCTTCGCAAAATAAGAAAAGCGCCTGTTGAAGGCTTAACCCGCGAACAACGCATGACGCCCTATGAACGGATGCTGCAGGAACAGCGTATGCAGGTAAAACAGCCACAGAAAAGTGTAATGATAGAAAAGCCACGTGTAATCATCCAGGCAGAACATAACAGGCAGTCGGGGTTATGCTATTGCCAGCCGGTAATGCGCTTCAGGCCTGAAGCGTTGTATTATATGCCCGGGTGATATTAATTTGTGCTTATGAAAATACTATCATAGCTCGGCCCGGCGCCCCCAGTGGCACCCGCAAGAATTTTGTATTGTGCAGCAGGTTCACTGATAAAACTATCAACTAAATGATACATTCTATTCCCTTGAAATCCCTGGCCTCTATTGTTTATTATTATGCTATCATGTGAAGCGTTAATTTTTGTTACTACTAACCATTCATTTGACAATGCATCTCCAGACTGCATCTCAGCAGATATTCTTATTACCTCGGGAGCATTAAAAACCTGCCTGTTTGTTGGCGTTTTTATTCTTACGTATGGGTAATCATTTGCTTCACAGGAAACTAAAAGCAGGCTGACAGAATAAGTTAGTAGAATTACGAACTTTTGCATGGGGAACTATTTTTAATGCCTTCCTGGTATGGGACGAAGATAGAGAAAAGTGTTTTGTTTCATTATCGTGCACCTGGCGATATTTTGCCCTAATTGTGTAGAACTAAAACGCCTAAATGGGTGTTTCCTCCGGATTTTAAAATGGCAGATGAATTGATGCCTTTAAGGAAACTGAATTTATGGCAACAACAGCAATCCGGCAGCTTGAACTCTCAAGCACTGCATTTGAAGATGATGGTAATATTCCCGCTAAATATACCTGCGATGGAGAAGGCATCAATCCGCCATTGACAATCAATAATATTCCGGATGATGCAGAAACACTCGCGCTCATTGTCGAAGATCCTGATGCGCCCGGCGGTGTATTCGATCACTGGCTGATGTGGAATATACAACCTGAAGATCTCATAGAGGAAAATACCCTCCCTGGTATTTCGGGCACTAACTCTGCAGGTAAAACCGGTTACCATCCACCTTGTCCACCAAAAGGTTCTCACCGTTATTATTTTCATGTATATGCCCTGGATATCGAACTCGATCTGCCGCCCCATACTTTCAAAGAAAGTCTGAGAAAAGCCATGGAATCGCATATTCTTGCTGAGGGAGTCATTATGGGCAGGTATGAACGAAAGGGAAAATAATGCTGCTATGGATAATTGAGTAAAATTTCTATCTTGGCTGCAATTGATAGAATACGACCCTATGAGAAAATTTATTATTGGAGATATTCATGGTTGTTATGATGAATTGATGGAACTGGTAGAAAAGGTGGGCTTAACAACGGATGATCTGCTTATTTCCCTTGGCGATATTGTCGATAGGGGAAATAAATCAAAGGAGGTATATGAATACTTCTTGAACCGGCCAAATAGTGTGGTGTTAATAGGGAATCACGAAAGGAAACATCAGAACAAAATACTGAGCTACGCGCAGGAAATTGTGAAAGTTCAGTTTGGCAACGAGTATGATGGATTTTTGAAATGGCTGGATGGACTTGGCTATTATTATGAGACCGAAGAAGCTATAATTATTCATGCTTTTTTTGAGCACGATAAAGAACTTACAGATCAAAAGCAGGAAGTGTTGTGTGGCTCTACCTCCGGCGACAAATATCTTGAAAAGAAATATCCGGAAGGTACATTCTGGACGGAATTTTATACAGGAAAAAAGCCTGTTATTTATGGACATCATGTAGTAGGAGACCAACCTAAAATAACCAATAACACGTATGGTATTGATACCGGCGCCTGTCATGGAAATTATTTAACAGCCATTGAATTGCCAGGATTTAAAATACACCAGGTAAAAGCAAATGCCGATTATTGGAAAGATCAACAAAAGACCTGGCAAATACCTGTTTTAAAGGCTAAGAACTGGCATGAGATGCCATTTGCCGAAATAGATAAGCAGTTGGAAAAGCTTGCCTATATTGAGGATGCCGAAATCGTAAATTATTTGAATGGTATTAGGAACTGGAAAAACGAGTTGATACATTCCTATGTACCTATCAAAGCCCACCTTGATGATCTTACTAAAGAACTGTTAGAAACGCACAGGGAGAATTTTAGTCTGGAAGCAAACAAACACCTTTTTAAAACATACCTGTTCAAAAGCAGATCAAACAACCTCACTATAGAGGATCTGCAAAAGGGATTGAATACGCCCAATAAAGTAACAGCAATAAAGAAAGCATTAAAAATGGACTGATATCAAACCTTATTACCTCTCACCAACAATCAATGCTACCGCTGACTTTAGGTCAGGCGCCTGTTTTACGTTAAATACATCACAAAAGATGTCGACATTTCCTTTTCTCCAGAATCCCTGGGGACAAATAACAATTGCTTTGTTATGGAAGGCGCCGAGTTCCAGTAACGATACGGGTGATTTAGTGGCGGGGTCGAAGTAAACAAGTATGTGATCAGCCTGTTGTAAACCCTTCAGTTCCCATTTCACCTGTTCATAGAAGGGCGGGTTGTCGATTTCCTGTTTCCAACTGGGATCCCAGTCGGGCCGGCGGGGGTTTAGTAGAAGATAGTCCGCCTTTTTCTCTTCGGGAATCATGGAATCAAACAGGTCAATCGCGAATTGTTGCCATTCTTTGGCTATGCCCATCTCAATGGAACCGGCCAGGAATACAACTACCTGATTATCTACAATCATTTCATGTGGCGGGGTAAGGACTTTCATCTTATTTTGCGTTTGTTATACGCAAATTTAGGGTGCTATGTTGGGATAGCCAAAATTTGCGTAAATAACACGCAAAATGACTCGCAAAATGACTCGCCCTTACACAAATAACTATTTAAATGGTGATAACAAAACTGCGTCCCAATTTACCGGGACGCAGTTATATTCTATTGATATGTCATATTAATTACTTTATCAACAGCTTTTTATTGATAAACCTCGTGCCTGATTCAAACCGCACCATATACAATCCTTTTGGCAGGGTTTGTAAATACAGGGGAATGCGTAGCTGGCCTTTGGCAGTATATACCAGGTGACCAGCCAGATCGAAAACCTTAATGATCCCTGTTTCGCTGCTGCCCGAGATGATAGCGGTGGCGCTTCCATTGCTAACCGGGTTGGGCACTACCTGCATGTTGTTTTCATTGTCTACACGCAAACTTTGTGCAACCAGGTTATTCACCAGGGCTGTTGCCGCGCTTTCAAGCGTGAGTGTACCAAAAGCCGACGTGTTCTGGTAATTGTTACTAGTGCCCATCCATACTGCCTGAGCATCGCGGTCGCCGCCATTGTCATCGTCATCATTGGCAATATCGAAGCCAATTTGTTTACCTGCCGTGGGGGTAATTCCTAATTGCGACCAGGGAATACTAAGCTCGATCGTATAACCGCCGCTGATGGCCGCCCATGCGTGTTGCACACTGTTAACAGCCGTTTTGCTGAACAACGAGCTGTTGTTCCAGGCTTTTATAAACTGGTTATCGAACCCATCGTAAGTAGTCAGTTTGTTATTATTGGCATCGATGAATATTTCAATGGCATCATTGTTCCAGGGATCGGGCGAATCATTGTTAAGCGTATTGTCCAGCACTTTGGCCGCTATGTACAGATTGTTGTTATCCCATAAAGCGCCAAAAGTAACGTTGTTATTTGCGGTGCCGATCACGTTTTTGACGGCGCTGTTATTCAGCTTCCAGGCTGCCTCGTTTAGCACGCCATCAATAGTGATAGTGCCATTGGCAGGGTAACTATGTACCACATTAGCCGAGGCAGGCACGGCTACCGATACATTATCGGTAGCGGTTAATGTACCATCGCTTACGGTTAATTGAAATACATAGGTATTGCCATCTGTCAGACCGGATATAACGGGATTAGCGGTATTGGCGTTTGTTATGGTAACGGTAGGTCCGCTTACTTGCGTCCAGCTATAGGTAACTGCATTGCCTTCGGGGTCGGAGCCGGTGCCATGTAACGTAACATTGGTGGTACCTGCATTCAGACTGGTATCGGCGCCTGCATTGGCAACGGGTGGCTGGTTCACGCTTCCATTACAACTGGTCATATACACGGTACCAAAGACCGATGGATTTTGAAATGCAGTCGTATTGGTGGCAAAGGTGGTTGTTTGGGCATCGCGGGTGCCGCCATTGTCGTCATCGTCTATTTGCACATCGAGGCCAATAGCTTTACCAATTGCAGGAGTAGCTCCTATGGTTGTCCAGGGAATGGCAATTTCAGCAGTATAGCCCGAACCAGTGGCGTACATCCTGAAATTGATCCCCGTAGTATTGGCTACTGAGTTGCCGCCGGTGTGTACGGTATTGTCGTTCCACCGGAAGCCAAACTGAAAATCATTGGCACCGTCGTAGCTGGCGCCTTTGCTGTTATTGCCATCGATGAATATTTCTACCACATCATCTTCCCACCAACTGGGGCCGGAATCGTTAATGCGGGTAGCATCGTTTACTTCTACCAGCAGGTACAGGTTATTGTTATCATACAGTGCACGCCATTTTCCGCTATAATCTGCAGGCCGGCTACCCAGCACTACCTGGTTGATGTTGGTGGCGGGAGCTGAACCCCAGGCGGCTTCTATATTTTGATCGATCACGGGCGGCGTACCATTTACCAGCCCGATAACCGGTGCGGTACAGGGTGGGTTGTCATTATCGTTGATGGTAATCACCGCTACTGTATCAGGCCCCAGTTTATAACCGGTGCCCGGCAACAGAGTAAGCCTTAGGGTTTCTGCACCCTCAAACTGAGTATCATCCACCGGTGAAATGGTAATGGTTTGGGAAAGCTGCGAAGGTGTCAGGGTAATAGTACCGCTCAAAGCCGGGTTAGCCGTATAATCGGCTGTTGTTGCGGTACCGCTAACGGCATAGTGTATGGTAGCCGCCTGCGTAATACCGGCTGTGCTAATGGTAAAAGAACCGGTATTGCCACCTTCACCGGCTGTTTCATCGGTGGCTTTTATATTTACGGCCGGACTAACCGTAATATTTTTAGTGGCCGTTTTATTGCCGTCGCCTGATGTAACCGTAATAGTGGCTGAACCAGTACCTACGGCGGTAATTTTGCCGGAAGCATCAACGGTAACTACGGACGTGTTGCTGCTGCTCCAGCTTACCGTTTTATTGGTAGCGTCGGCGGGAATAATCACCGGTGTTAATTGAACCGTTTGGTTCAACGCCAGGGTTGTATCGCCCGCCGGACTAATACTTACTCCGGTCACCGGCACATTTACGTTTTGAAAAATAAGCTGGAAAGAAGGGTTGCGATTTATATAGGTGCCCGATTCAGCATCGGTAACTGAAAGGTTGTTAAACGTCATGCCCTGCGAATTGGCATCGCAATAAATGCCAAAACCGCCATATACGTCTGCCGGTACATCCCGGGTCACCGGATCTTTACCGGTGCCGATGATGGTGGTATTGGTAAATACAATATCATGCAGGTTGCTGCCGCTGATGCGAATGGCATCGCGTTGTGAATTAAAAATGGTGGTATTATCGAATTGCATGTTAAAGATGCCGGACCCTGCAAAAAACTCAATAGCGCCCCGCATCTGATTCCACAGATCGTAACTGGTACCACAGTTTTCGACAGTGTTCTCATAAAAATGTGTAACATCACCAGGATACTCGAAACCAAAACCAGCAAAATCATTGGTAAAACGAATGCCGGAACCGGCCACCCCATCTTTAATGTAATTGTGATGCACCTGGTGACCGGTACCGCCAAAAATGGCAATGCTGCCTGCCCGCCAGTTGTTTTCAATAGTATTATTACTGAAGGTATTGTTGCGTTCCTGCACCGAACCCTGTACATCACTGGCAGGCCACATGGCCAGTGCATCATCGCCATTATTGCGCAGGCTGCATTGGGTTACTGTAGAGCTTGATGTTCCTATACAGAAATTAACGCCATCTGCGTAATTGTTTCTAATGCGGCAGTTACTAATGGTAAGGTTGCGGGTAACATCTACAGGATAGGGAGCATCATATCCTCCGATCCAGAAACCACATTCAAAATGTTCAACCCAAATATCATGAATACCCGAACCGGTGCCATAGGTTCCCATGAAGCCTTTATAGATTTTGTATTTCTGTCCGTCGCGCGGATTGGGTTCATCATATTTTAACCGGTCGTTGTTGGCGGTACCCATGGTAAAGTTGGAAATTTCCACGCCGCTGCTTCGGGACATTATGCCGCCATAAAACTGTTTATCGGTAGAGAAATATACCTGCGTATACCAAACACCCGCGCCGGTTATTTTCATGTTGGTCACATTCAGCAATAATTTATCGCTTAATAAAAAACGGCCGGCGGGGATATATACATTTTTACCCTGCGTTTTGGCGGCTGCAATACAGTTATTAAAAGCCGCATAGTCATCGTTGGCGTCGTTGGCCACCGCACCAAAATCAGTTACACTTACATAACCTGCAGGCAGTCCAATGGCTGCAGGCACTGGTTCCAGCTCAATAAAATCAACCCCATAGGTCAACCCATCACCATTTGTTTTTTGAATTTTAATGGTGTCACCTGAATTGATGGTATTGGTAACCGTAAAATGCACTTCATCAAAACGCATAAAAGTTTTGGTGTGGGGCGTTTGGTAGGGATCGCCTTCACCACCCACATCAAAATACTGATACGCCCAGTAAGAGCTAAGGTCAATTGTTTTTACCAGCACGTTGTTTACATACAGGTTCAAAGATCCGGTTTGCCCGGTGCCGGAGTTGTTATCGGGCATGGTAAAACGCAGGTTTACGCCCCGGGCGGCGGCAGTTGTTTTCCATTGTACGTAAGAGCCATTGGCAGGCAGGCTTACATATTTTTGGTTGGAAGCCTCAGAAGCGATGTTCGTTTGAACAAACTGCACGGATCACTGCAAAGAAGCGCTTCCACCCATACTGCCGTTTTCCGCCTCATACCGGGTATAAGGCATGTTGCTGGCGCCCCTGGGCAGTCCATCGCTTTGCGCCAGCAGACAGATCGGCGCCTGACAGGCCAATAGTAAAGCAAATTGAAATAGAATTTTTTTCATAATTAAATGGATCTGGTTTTATGGCCCGTTCGGCTAACCGCATAGGATAGCCTGCACCTGGCCGGTGTTTTAATGATATGGCAATGAACATTTGCTCAGGGAGCTATAGTTTTAGCAACCTGCTCAGATAAAGAAAGTGTTGAATGAATGTAATAGGGGGTATACGGGGTGAGCGCAAAATGCAAAATGCGAAACGCGTTAAACGTTAGGCGTGTAAACTAATCAAGTGACAGGCCAAAGCCAAAAAGTATAATAGTATTTTACAAAATTGGGGAAAAGTCAGGTGTTTTTATACAAAAAGCCTTGTGTTAATCAGGCAATTAATACAACGATTGGTTTTTTTGAATATAACCGGAATATAACAAAGTAGTGGGGGAAATGCCGATTTGGATTTGCTCCCTATCTTCTTTAGTTTTGATAAAAGCCTGATTTGCCATAACGATCATATGAAGAAATTGCTGCTGTTATTAGCCTGCCTGTTCATTTTTTGTAACCAATATGCCCAAACGGATTCGCTGGTGCGGTCCCTGAAACAATTGAATGAAGTTTTAGCACATCAGCCTGCATTCGACAAAAAAAAGCAGGACGAGATCGATTCATTCAAAAAATTACTGGCCGCTACCAATACTAACAATTTGCCCGCTTTATTTAAAGCTTACGAAAACCTGTACAGCGCTTACCGGGTATTTCAGTTTGATTCTGCTTACAACTACGCCAAAAAAATGCTGGCCGTGGCGCTTCGCCTCAATGAACCGACCCTGATCAATTATGCCCGCATTAAAATGGGGTTTTCCATGCTGTCATCGGGGATGTATAAAGAAACGCTCGATTCCCTTTCTGCCATTCAGATCAGCGCCGTGCCCGACAGTTGCCGGGCGGAATACTATGCCCTGATGGGCAGGTATTATTACGACCTGGGCGATTATGATAAAGATCAGTACCATACGCCCCGGTACATTGAAAAAGGCGCCCAGTACATCGATTCTGCCCTGGCGCTTTGGGATAAAAACTCACACGACTACCTGTATTACGAAGGACTGAAAGAATTGAAATCGGGTAATCGCATAGATGCCAAACGGAATTTTGATCAATTGATGGCCCGTTCGGGTCTTACTCCGCACCAGATAGCCATCACTGCTTCCACGCTGAGCGACCTGTATATTCAAAATGGCGATAATGACCAGGCTATTATTTTGCTCATCAAGGCCATGATCGCTGATGTACAATCCAGCACCAGGGAAACTTCTGCAGCATTTATTCTTTCTACCTTATTATATAAGAAGGCCGATATTAAAAATGCATCCATATGCATTAACCAGGCGTTTTCCGATGCGGTGTTCTTTGGCGCCCGCCAGCGAAAAGTACAGGTGGGCGATGTGCTGCCCCTGATAGAAGCGCAGAAATATGCCATGGTAGAACAACAAAGAACAAAACTGCTTTGGTATGCCGGACTGGTTACCTTTTTGCTGTTGCTGGTGATCGCCCTTATTATTATTGTGTTCAAACAACTGGAAAAATTAAAGCGGGCGCAGAAAGCCATTCTGGAAGCGCATCATAACATGCAGGAGGCGAACAGGCGCCTGTCGGAAACCAATGAAAAGCTGAACGACGCCAATAAGATCAAAGAAGAGTATATAGGCTATTTCTTTAATGTTAACTCGGAGTTTTTCGACAAGATAGAACGGTTCAAGAAATCCATCGACCAGAAACTAACGGACCGCAAATTTGATGAGATCCGGTTCCTGGTAAATAATATCAACCTGAAAAGGGAAAAAGAAGAACTGCTGAAACATTTCGACCGCGCCTTTTTGAAACTGTTCCCGAATTTTGTGGCCGAGTTCAACGATTTATTTAAGGAAGAAGACCGCATTGAACTGGAGGATAATGAACTGCTCAATACCGATCTGCGCATTTTTGCCCTGGCCCGCATGGGTATTCATGAAAATGAAAAGATCGCGCACATTCTGCAATATTCCATCAATACTATCAACACTTACAAAACCCGCATCCGGAACAAATCAGTAGTGCCGAATGAAGAGTTTGAAAAAAGGATCATGCAAATTAAAACTATCGATTAAGCTATCATGTGACAGGGTGAGCTCCCTTTAAAAAGCGACCGACCCTGCTTATTCATGAATATATTTTTGTAAAAAACATATGTTCATAACATACTGCCTGTAAATTACTTACAATATTGATTAGCCGCTTTTCGGGTACTATTTCCTATACTTTAGCTATATATTTTGCTTACCGGCGCGGCTTGTTCTTTTTTTGACTTCGCTTGCAAGAACATTCATTTCATCTCAATCCAAAATTTAACCGTTTATGCAAAGAAAGCGATTGCTTCTCCACCTGTGGTGCGGCTTTGTATTGCTACTGGTTTGTCAAATCAGTTATGCCCAGCCCAGGTCTGTTACCGGCACTGTAACAGATGAAAAAGGCGCTCCTTTATCGGGCGCGACAATAATGACAAAAGGCGCCAAAAACAACACAACCACCAATGCATCAGGAAAATTTGAATTGGCGGTGCCCGAAGGGGTGAACGCCCTCGTGGTTTCCTATATTGGCTATGAAACAAAAGAAGTGCCCTTGGCCAAAGGCAGTAACCAGCCCGACATTGTGCTGAAAACAACCGAATCAAGTCTTGAATCAATCGTAGTAGTGGGTTATGGCACCCAGAAACGAGCGGATGTAACCGGTGCGGTGGGTTCCGTAAAAGGAGAGACCATCAGGAACATGCCTGTTACCAATGTTACCGATGCGTTGCAAGGCAGGGTAGCAGGGGTAGAGGTCATCAAATCATCCGGCAGTCCCGATGCCGGTTCCACCATCATCATCCGCGGGCTTTCTTCCCTGCACCAGCCAACACCTTTGTATATTGTTGACGGGGTTCGCACCAATGGCGACAACCTCAATGTGCAGGATATTGCCACCATCGACATTTTGAAAGATGCCAGCGCCGCTGCTATTTATGGTTCTGCTGCTGCCGGCGGGGTGATCGTTATCACTACTAAAAAAGGAGTTTCCGCCAAACCTGCTATAAACATCAATGCACGGGGCGGCGTTACCAAACCAAAGCTTATTACCCTGCTGAATAAAGACCAATACATCAACCTCCAGAATATTATTCACCCTACCTTTTTTGCCGGGGCTACTCATACCGATACGCTGGCCAATACCGACTGGACGGATGCGTTGTATCGCGATGCCTCGGAAATGAATTATAACCTGTCTATCGCCGGTTCTTCCCCCGTGGTGAATTACCTGCTGTCTGGGTTTTATAATAAGCAGAAAGGGATCTATATAAAGAACTATTCTAACATTGGTGGCGCAAGGATCAATACGGAATATAAACTCACGCCCTTTTTAAAGATAGGGGAACAACTGTCTTTATCACAACGGAAAACAGGACCGCCGGTGGGTAGCGAGGCGCAATTGCATAATGCCCCGTTCAGAACATTGCCCATCATTCCCATTAAAAACGCCAACGGCAGTTACGGCATAGTGCCACCCGGTTACGGCGGTTTACAGTTCGGTGGTCCTAACCCGGTAGGCGCTGCTAACGCGGCCGATGCCCTCAATTTTAAAAATAACCTGCAGGGAAATGTATATGCAGAAGTAAAACTGCCATTGCATCTTTCTTTCAGGACCAATATCAGTTATGCGTATTATGAAGAGTCGCAGGACTATTACCAGGGCGCCTATGATTTTGGCCAGGTGGTAAACAATGTGAACTCGCTCACGCGCACAGCTATCAAAAGCAGCCAGCTATTGACCAACTACGTGTTGACGTACGACCAAACATTCGGCGGCCATTCCATCAATGCCATTGCCGGGTTTGAACAGATCACCAACAAATATCGCAACATCAACGCCTTTCAGAGTTATGTAGGAAGGCCTGGTTATTCCTTTGTACAAACGTCTCAATCCTCCGCTACGGTAGGAGGTAAAGATGATAACCAGGGTTTGATAAAATCATTTTTTGGCAGGGTCAACTATAATTATAAAGGCCGCTATTATCTCACGGGTTCCGTACGGCAGGATGCCAACTTCACGGTATTCGGGCCCAACAAACAACGCGGCGTGTTCAGTGCTTTCTCGGCCGGCTGGAATATCAGCGAAGAAAACTTCTTTACGCCTTTAAGATCGACACTGAGCCGCTTAAAATTGCGTGGCAGTTATGGTACGCTGGGTAACAGCAATATTCCGCCTTATACCTATGTTGCTGCGTATAGTTCTTTTGCCGGTCCCAATGGATTAGGTTCGCTGTCAGGCGCGAACTTTGCACCCGGTGGCCCATTGGATATTGGCGTAACGGTTAATGCCATTCCTAACCCCAACCTGCATTGGGAAACCGTATATGAAACCAACCTGGGATTAGATGGAGAAGCGCTGAATGGCAAAGCCTATTTCACGGTTGAATACTATACACGCGATACAAAAGATATGTTGTATGCCCTGCCGGTTGCCTTGAGCTCCGGTTATACAGCGCCTTATTTTACAAATATTGGTAAGGTAAACAGCAGAGGGGTTGATGTGCTGCTCGGCTACCGTGGCAAGGTTTCTGACTTTGGTTTCGACGTTAGTGTGAACGGCGGGTTTAATAAAAACAAAGTGATAGACCTGAGTGGTATTGCCAATGACAAACTGTTCGATGGGTATAACTATTATTCTACTGGCGATGCCGGTTTCAGTGTGATGTCGAACCAGAGCATTACGGTGACCAAAGCCGGGTTACCATTCGGTTCTTTTTATGGGTATAAAGTACTAGGGATGTTTAAAACCGATGCCGAAGCAGCCGCTGCCTCTACTCAACCTGGTGCAAAGGCCGGCGACCAGATCTTTGCACACGATGATAAAAATGGTAAAACCATTTCGCCCGACGATCGCCAGGTAATTGGTAATCCCAATCCAAAATTTGTATACGGCGCCAACATCCGACTTAACTACAAAGGATTTGATGCATCGTTGTTATTCAATGGCGTGGCTGGTGTTGATATTTTCAATGGGGTGAAAGCTTATGAAATGTATCCATTCGCCGATGGAAATACTACCAGCAAAGTGTTTGGCGCTTCTTTCCTCGGTGATAACCAGTTGACCGGTCAGCCTCGCCTTGGTATTAAGAACAACGATGGTACGTTCACGCTGGATCCCAATAAGAACTACACCTCCGTGAACAGTTACTTTGTTGAAAAAGGCGATTACCTGAAATTAAAAAACCTGCAGGTGGGCTATACGTTCAATCAGCCGCTGTTGCAAAAGGCAGGTATTAAAACCGTCCGCGTATTTGTAATGGCCAATAACCTGTTTGTGATTACAAAATATTCAGGGCTCGATCCTGAATTGGGAAGCGCTTATTCAGCAGCTGCTATGTCGGGTTTTGTGGGCAATGCAATCGGCGTTACTACCCGCGGGTTGGATGCCGTGTCGCAATACCCGCAGGTGAAGTTATATTCAGCAGGCATCGATATAAATTTTTAGCCATCGTTAAAAATAATTACCATGTTCAAAAAAATAAACGTCATAATACTAGGCTTTGCTATTCTCGCAGGATGTACAAAAGATCCCGGACTGGTTGCGCCTGCCGACAGCTATTCCACCACTAACTTTCCTGCCAGCCTGAACGATTTGAACAGTGTGCTGGCGCCCTGCTATTCCAATTTACGCGATGCGAATTTGTTTGGCTTTCATTTATGGCCAAAAGCTTTGTCGAACGCCACGCATACCGCCAACAGTGTGTATGACGGCGATCCTTCCTGGAACGAAATGGCGGCTACCAATATAAGCATCAATAATCAGTACGTTCAGGAAGCCTGGACAAGCTTTTATACCGGTATCAAAAACTGCAATGTGGCATTACAGGGCGTTGATTTTTATATGACGCATTCCGGTAAACCGCAGGACCAGCCAACCGCCGACCTGGTAAAAGGACAGGCCTATTTTTTACGGGCCTACTATTATTTTAACCTGGAATGTTTGTTTGGCGAAAGTTATCTGACCCCGTCATCCGGGGCCGATAAAAAAGGCATTCCTATTTTCAGTGAACTGCCAACTAACCTGGAGGGAACGCAAAAAACACGCAGCACGGTAAAAGAAGTGTGGGACCTGATCGTAAGTGATTTAAAAACGTCTGCACAGTTGTTGAAAGGAAAAAACTGGACGGGCAACGATAAAGGAAGGATCAGCGAATGGGCCGCCAAATCGTTGCTGGGCAAAGCTTATGTGTTTATGCAGAACTGGGATGATGCGAAGACCGTGTTGAAAGATGTGATCGATAACAGCGGCAAGACCTTGATGCCTTATGCAAAATACCGCGATGCATTTATTGGTCTCGATGCCAATGAGTTCAATGAAGAATCGATCTTTGAACTGAATATCGACCAGGATTCAAAAGGCAATTATGGCGTCTATGGCAATACCCCCAATGCAACTGCCATCAATGGGTTGATCTGGTGCCCCTGGGCCCTGGGCAATGATGGCACCGAAGGCGCATCCAATCCACTGGGATATGGCAATGAGATCATTCACGACAAAAACGTCTTGCGTTTCGGGTTCAACCTGGGTACTTATAAATTGGTGACCAATCCTGCGTTCGACCCCAATAAACCTAAAAGCTATACCAACCCCGAAAAAATAATGGACCCTGCGTATAAACTGCAATCCTTACAGGCAAGAACCAATCAAACCTGTGATCCGCGGTTGTTTGTAAATGCGCTGCAGCCCTGGCTCGATTCAGTAAAATATGATGGCAGGAACTGGTTCCCGGTATCCATGCCTGCTTTCTGGGCCAACCAGACAAACCGGTATGGCTGGAGCTTTAGAAAGTATGCACCCATTTTCAATAATATCAACAACACAGGCCCGGCTGATGCGTGGAACTATTACCTGATACGACTGGCAGATGTGTATTTGTTATATGCAGAAGC
>JAJKIL010000135.1 GCA_021154515.1 Niastella sp.
CTTATAATATGCAAGGGATCTTCACCATTTCACTGGATTTTGAATTACACTGGGGCGTATTAGATAAAAGGGATCGCCAGGCTCGTGAAGCCTGTTATAAAAATACATTGCGCGCAGTTCCGCAAATGCTGGAATTGTTTACCAAATACGATGTGCACGTAACCTGGGCTACAGTGGGAAGCCTGTTTGCCGACAACGAGCAGGAGTGGGAATCATTTCTCCCTTCCGTTGAGCCTAACTTTGCCGAAGAAAAACATTCAGCCTATAAATGGGCGCGGAAAAATGGCCTGCAGTCACAGTACAGGTGGGCACATTTTGCACCGGAAGAAGTGGCCATGATAATGGAGTATCCGGGGCAGGAACTGGCTTCGCATACCTTCAGCCATTATTATTGCCTGGAACAGCAAAGCGAGAAAATGGCTTTTGATGCCGATCTGAAAGCGGCCGTTAAAGCAGCCAAAAAGTTTAATGCACCCATGCGTTCACTGGTTTTCCCGCGCAATCAGATCAATCCGCATTGCATAAAAACCTGTTACGACAACGGTATCCAGGCTGTTCGTACAAATCCTTCAGGCTGGTACTGGAAGCCTATTGCCGATGGTGGTGCTACCTTGCTGCGCAGGGCATTCCGCACCGCTGATGCGTATATACAGGTGGGTGGTGTAAGAACTTCTTATCCGTTAAGTAACATTAAAGTTATACCTGGCGAGCCGCTGAAATTGCCTGCCAGCCGGTTCTTACGGCCCTGGAGCCCTCAGTCGGAGTTGGCCAATAAGATGAGATTACGCAGATCATGCCAGGAAATTCGCATTGCTGCAAAGCGTAAAGAGGTTTATCATTTATGGTGGCACCCTGAAAATTTTGGCGATTATCCCGAGCAGAATTTACAGAGTCTTGAAGTGATTTTACAGCAGTATAAAAAATGCAGGGAAATGTATGGAATGACGAGCTGGAATATGGGGGAGTATGTAGATCATTTCCTGGGCAAACAAACTGAAAACAGTGAAGTGCGGAAAACGGAAAAGATCTTGCAATAATTATTTAAAGCCACATAGCCACATAGGGACATGGCAGTCAAAAGTTTTTAATAGATCATTTATGAAGGCTGTGTTTCTATGTGCCTATGTGGTACAATATAATGAGTTCGATCCCTTTAAAGTAGTACTCCAGGCGATTAAAATAATTCCATATCGCCTAAAGAATAGCCCCAGTTTTTAATGTCCAGTAATTTGGGAAATTGCTCATTCATATTAAGATCTCTGAGGGTTACAATGGGACCACGATGCTGAACAGGTATCATTCCCATAAAGCCAAGAGCAGATCTGTATGATTGATATTGCTGACCCGAGAATGAAATGACCTGTATTTGATTTTTTTTGCAGTAGGGAAGAACTGCCTTGCTTATCCGGGAGTTGATGCGCCTGTTAGACGAGGCGTTGTTGAAAAGCATACAGTCCACCAGGCGCAACTCTCTGGTAAATGAATGCGATTTTACCCGGCCAATGAGCAGGAAATTTTCAAAGTCGGTAAAATAATTATACCTGAATAAAGGATTGTCGGCATAGCGCCACCGGATATACGATGCAGACAATGCTGAATTTATATGTGAGGTGTTGCTTTCGTAATTGTCCATTAATCCAAAAACTTTCGGGTCCCATGGTTGAGCAGGGGTAGGGTCATCAACATCCGAACTTGGTTTGCCTTTTTTGAATGCCAGGTTATATGCCAGTGCAATGGGATTGATCACTTTTAGTTTTAATGGCATTCTACCCTGTTGTACCCAGCCCATTTTTAAATACCCGGGCCGGCTTTGATCATTGGGAGTGTTGAATACAAAGTGTATACCCTGTTGCTTACATAGTTCCAACTGCTGCAGGGTAAGTTTTTTAAAAATACCTTTCCCCTGGTGATCGGGGTGGGTAGCCGTATCAACGGCACGAATGGCTTTGTAAATGGTGTTGTTCCACTTCCATTGCCATTGCATGAATGCTCTTAACCCTATGAGGGCGCCGTTTTCTTCGGCCAGCAATACAAATGAAGCGCCAAAGGGATTTTGCTCATGTTTCCAGGTCCATAGTGCTTCAGATTTGGGTATCAAACCCTCGCCCAGGGATTTTTTCAACAATTCGATCATCGCGGGTTTGTCCTGGGGAGTAGCTGGTCGTATTTGCATGGTCATTAAATTATAAGTGATTGAAACTATGTATTTATTGTGATGCCAAGAAAACAATTGGCTGCATATTATAAAATAAAGTACAATTTTTTTTCTTCATTGCAAGCGTGCTGTTATTAAATAACAAGCATTCTTAATAACGTACCCCCCATAGCCCGGTATGCTACAAATTGTATAACATGAAATCATCGCAAAAACTGGTGCGCATAACCACCGTGCCTGTGTCATTAAGCGTGTTGCTTAAAGATCAGCTTCGGTATATGTCAGATCATTTTGAAGTGCTTGCCGTATCATCCCCCGATAAATTGCTCGAACAGGTTGGTATTCGTGAAGGGGTGAGGACCTCCCCAATTGTTATGACGCGTGCCATTACTCCGGCTAAAGATCTGAAAGCGTTGTGGCAGTTGTACAGGTTCTTAAAAAAGGAAAGACCCACTATTGTTCATACGCATACGCCCAAGGCCGGATTATTGGGCATGATGGCGAGCCGGATGGCCGGGGTGCCCATTCGTATGCATACAGTTGCCGGTATGCCTTTAATGGAAAATACCGGTTTAAAAAGAAAGCTGCTCAATTTTATTGAACGGCTTACATATAGTTGTGCAACGGGCGTTTACCCGAATTCAAAAGACCTGGGCAGATTTATATTGCAGAACAGGTTCTGTAAGGCGCAAAAAATGAAAATACTGGGGAACGGAAGCAGTAACGGTATCAATACCCGTTTTTTTCAACCTGGTGCAGAATTAAATAAAGCAGCTTGTGAATGGAAGAAAAAATTTGGGTTAACCGAAAAGGACTTCGTGTTCGTATTTGTAGGCCGGTTGGTAAAAGATAAAGGAATAGAGGAGCTGGTAGAAGCGTTTGGCCAGCTAAAGGAAAAATATCCGCACATTAAATTATTGCTGGTTGGCCCGTATGAACCCGAGCGCGATCCGCTGGCGCCGGCAACCAGAAAAACAATAGAAACAAATCCGTCAATTATCCATGCAGGCTTTCAGCAGGATATCAGGCCGTTTTTAATGATCAGCCAGGCATTGGCCTTCCCTTCCTATCGCGAAGGATTTCCGAATGTGCCCATGCAGGCCGGTTGTTTTGATCTGCCTTCTATAGTAACAGATATCAATGGCTGTAATGAGATCGTTGAAGATGGAAAGAACGGCCTCATCATTCCGGTAAAGAATGTCCCCGAATTGTATAGGGCCATGGAAAAGCTCTTGACCGATCCCGCTTTATATCTAACTTTGCAGTCGAATGCACGGCAGATGATTGTTGACCGCTATGAGCAGCAATATCTGTGGGAATTGTTATTAAAAGAATATCACGACCAGTTAAGATCCCATGCAATTATATCGTAATTATTTAAAAAGAGTGCTTGACCTGTTAGTAAGCCTGTTTGCCTTCTGTTTACTATTACCCTTATTTATTGTTGTTACGGCATTACTTTTTATTGCTAACCAGGGAAGCCCTTTTTTCGTTCAGGCCCGTCCCGGGAAAAATGAACGCATATTCAGGCTGGTTAAGTTTAAAACGATGAACGATAAAAAGGACGCTGCCGGGAATTTGTTACCCGATGGGGAACGTCTTACCGGAATTGGAAAATTTATCAGGAAAACCTCACTGGATGAGATACCACAATTGATCAATGTCATTAAAGGAGACATGAGCCTGATAGGACCGCGTCCTTTGTTGGTAGAATATTTATCTTTATATAGCGACACGCAAAAGCAGCGGCATAATGTTCGTCCTGGTATTACCGGATGGGCGCAGGTGAACGGCCGTAATGCCATTGGATGGCAAAAGAAGTTTGAACTGGATGTGTGGTATGTAAACAATTTGAACTTCCTGCTTGACTGTAAGATCATAGTTTTTACGCTGATGAAGGTGGTTAAAAGTGAAGGGATCAGTCAACAGGGGCATGTAACCATGACCAAATTTCAAGGCAACTAAAAGACCTTACTAAGCATAAACCTAGTGGTAATTGGGGATTTACCCGGTTATTAATCACAAGCAATCCTGGGAATTAAGAAGATTAGAATAAAAAGTATAGTTTAAAACATTTAAAACCCTAAGTGCCATTTTATGATTCGTTTTTCTCCACCGTATATCGATGAAGATATCATTAAAGAAGTAACCAATGTACTTCAAAGTGGTTGGCTTACTACTGGTCCGGTTACAAAGCAGCTTGAGAAGGAAGTAGCTAAGTTCAGCAATGTTGAATGTGCGCTTGCAGTAAACTCTGCTACATCCGGTATGATGCTGATGTTGCACTGGTATGGTATTAAACAGGGAGATGAAGTTATTGTGCCTGCGTATACCTATTGTGCTACTGCACTGGCTGTAATGCATGTGGGCGCCAAACCGGTAATGGTTGATGTGGGAAATGACTTTAACATCGACTGCGAAAAAATAAAAGACGCTATTACTGAGAAAACAAAGGCAATTATTGCCGTGGATTTTGCGGGCTGGCCTTGTGACTATGATGGCATTTACAGTATCGTGAATGATGTTGAAGTAAAGAAGAAGTTTCGCCCTTCATCCGATGCGCAACAGAAACTGGGCAGAATTATGATCATGGATGATGCTGCTCATGCGCTTGGTGCAATATATAATAACAAGCCAATTGGTGCCTGCGCCGATATTACGGTATTCTCATTGCATGCAGTAAAGAATGTTACTTCTGCCGAAGGCGGTGTTATTGCGCTTAACCTGCCTGCTCCTTTTAGCAATGAAGAAGAATATAATTTGCTTCGGGTGTTGAGTTTGAATGGTCAAACAAAAGACGCGTTCACCAAAACAAAGGCGGGCGCCTGGCAGTATGATGTTATTTATCCGGGCTTCAAAATGAATATGCCCGATGTGCTGGCGGCGATAGCATTGGCACAGTTGAAAAAATATAAAAATTATCTGCTGCTGGAAAGAAAAAGAGTGTTTGACTTTTATACAAACATTTTCTCACAATACGATTGGGCAATTTGTCCTCCATACCAGCAAACCGGTTGCTCTTCTTCCTGCCACCTGTACCCTTTACGAATTAAGGATATTGGTGAGGAGGAACGCAACAAGATCATTGAAAGTATTGCCGGCCGTTCAGTTGCAGTAAACGTACATTTTATACCATTGCCAATGCTCACCGTTTTCAAAGAGGCCGGGTACAATATCAAAGATTATCCTTCTGCTTATAATTTATTTAATAACGAAATTTCATTACCTATTTACCCGCAATTAACAAATGACGAGTGTAAAATAGTAACGGAAGCAGTTATTGAGTCGGTAGAAGAATTGCTGCCGGTAAAAAAGCAGCTATCCTATACTTTATAGATCACTAATCACTCTTATATCTTTTTTCGAAGGCCAGTTTAATTTATGTCTCAACCAAACCGAATTTTCCTGTATGGCGCCAGTGGTCATGCAAAAGTGATTTGTGAAATACTGGAATCCCAACACTGCATTCCTCATGGATTAATTGATGACAATCCGCTTGTAACATCTTTACTGGACTATCCTGTATATAATACGTTGGAGCAGGCTTCTTTTAGTTCAGATGATCATTTTATCATTTCTATTGGTAATAATCGCATACGTAAAGCAGTAGCAGCAAAATTGAATGGAGTGCAATTTGCAAGCGCCATTCATTCTTCGGCTATAATTTCCCCGCGCGCTGC
>JAJKIL010000136.1 GCA_021154515.1 Niastella sp.
AATTTCAACTTTTGCGGCCTCCCCCGGTTCTTCATTCCCTCTATCAACTCCATCAACCCTGTCAACTCTTTCAACTTCTTCTTCCTCGTCAACTGATCAACTGGTCAACTGGTCAACTGGTCAACTGATCAACTCAAAACCTCATTTCCGTAGTATCCTCCACATCAATTGACCTATGACTCCTGTATAAATTAATAATTATCGCTATCGCCACGGCTGCTTCGGCAGCGGCAACGGTTATAATAAACAGGGAAAAGAATACGCCATTCAGTTTATCGGGGTACAGGTATTTATTGAAGGCCACGAAGTTGATGTTCACACTATTCAGGATCAGTTCTATGGACATGAGCATGGTGATTAAGTTACGCCGGGTGAACAACCCATACATACCGATGAAGAACAGGGCTGTGGTCACAAACAGGATATGCGTTAAAGGGATCGCGCTCATGTTGTCTTTTCCTCCATGGTTTTTGTTGATTCAACAACCTGTTTAAAAGTGCCGCCATTGGCACTAATAGGCGTAGCCGGTTTTTGTATGGATTTTCCTTTGGGTATCGATCGCATGGCAATAACAATACAACCGATCATGGCAGCCAGCAACAACATACTCACTACTTCAAACGGCAACACAAACCCATATTTTTTAGTATCGAGCATTTGTTCACCAATGGCGGATACCGGCACCACAAATGGTTTTTCAGAGGTAGTTGTTGGGAACCCATACCCTGCTATGAGGTTATAAGAAAATGCAAACCCCAGCAACACGGCCAGTATGGAGAAAATGGTCCGCTTCAATGGTGGTTTTGGTAGCTCACTACCCGAATGATGGGTAAGAAAAATAGAGAAGATAATCAGCACCACTACCCCACCTACATACACAATGATCTGCACGGCGGCTACAAATTCTACCTGCATCCAGAAGTACAGACCGGCAACACCCACCAGGCTAAACAGCAACCAGATGGCTGAACGAAAGATCTTCCTGGTGGTTACCGCCAGCAAGGCCGTACCCAGCACAAAGGCTGAAATCAAATAAAATATGATCTGTGATGCATTCATAAATCAATAGGCAATTGGCAATGAGCAATTGGCAAAGTTTTCATTCTTCATTTCTCTGTTTTTCATTCTTACTTTTTAATTTCTACTCAACGCCCGCTCTTAGTTTCGATCCGGGGTTATTTAATTTTTTCAGCAGCTGATTCCGGTCGTATACACTGTGTTCAAACGTCTGCGCCATTTTTATCGCACTGGTCGGACAAGCCTCCACGCATAAATTACACATGGTGCATAGCTCCAGGTGGTATACAAAGGTGTCCAGCGCTTTTTTCTTTTTGCCTTCAGGCGTTGTATCGAATTTGGTAACAATCTTAATAGTGGCATTCGGACAAGCCAGTTCGCAGGCCGTACAGCCGGTGCAGGCATGCTCGTTGTTTTCATCGTGCGTCATCACTACTTCCCCGCGGAATCGTTCCGGGATCTTCATGTCTGCGCGGTTATCGGGGTACTGCTGGGTAATGATCTCTTTTGGCCGCACAAAATAGCTGCCCGTTGTTCTCATTCCCTTCAACAGCGACGACACTGCATGATATACTTCTGATATGTATTCTTTTAAAAATGCCATCCCATTATTGCAATTAATGTTATTAATAACAGGTTGAACATACTGATCGGCAACAGGTATTTCCATTCCAGACTCAACAATTGATCAACCCGTAAACGGGGAAACGTCCAGCGGAACCACATGATCAAAAAGATCAGAAAAAATGTTTTTCCCAGGAACCACAACGACGAAGGGATATAATCCATAAGATGATTAAACCCTTCCCAATGCCCCATGTGCAAAGGCATCCAGCCGCCTAAAAACAAGGTGGCGCCAATGGCACATACTATAAAGATGTTGATGTATTCGGCCAGGAAGAACAACGCGAATTTCATTCCTGAATATTCAGTATGAAAACCGGCCGTTAATTCCGATTCTGCTTCAGCCAGATCGAATGGCGCGCGGTTGGTTTCTGCCGTTACTGCAATGATAAAGATCACAAAGGCAATGATGGCAGGAATATGTCCGCGGAATAACCACCAGCCGGTTTGTTGCGAAGCAATAATATCCGACACCTGTAAGCTACCAGACAGCACCACAATAGAAATGATAGACAACCCAGCCGACAATTCATAACTGACTATCTGGGCTCCGCTGCGCATAGCGCCCAGCAGGGAATATTTATTATTGCTGGCCCAACCAGCCATAAGAATTCCAATTACTGAAACGGAAGATACAGCAGACACATACAGCACACCTATGTTAATATCCCAGATCTGAAATCCCTTTGCAAAGGCAATAGGCGCCATAATGAGCATGGCTGCTATCATCACTACAAAGGGCGCCAGGTTAAACAGGAATTTATCTGCGCCATCAGGAGTTAATCCTTCTTTCATCATCAACTTCAAGGTATCCGCAGCTGTTTGGAACATGCCTTTAGGTCCTACCCGGTTTGGGCCTAACCGTATTTGCATACGGGCGGCTACTTTCCGTTCCATCAATACCAATACCAGTCCCAGCACGGCAAACAAACTAATCACCAACAGCATCACGATGACACATTCCAGTATCAATGCCATGGTTGGGTTGAAGTTATTATACAACCATCGCTGAATTGAGTTAGTTATGTTTTCCAGACTGAACATATGTTATATATACTTGCGTTCCTGCTTCATCTATCAATATCAGGAATTACTAAATCCAACGTGCCCATGATCGCCATTAAGTCACCGATCTTACTCCCTCTGCTCATATGGTCCAATGCCGATAAATTCGAAAACCCCGGGGACCTGAATTTTATGCGATACGGCGTGGTGCCGCCTTCACTAACAATGTATACACCAAATTCACCACGCGCCGTTTCTACTCTTGAATAAAATTCTCCCTTGGGTAGTTTCAACACGGCTTTTGTTTTTGCCTGAAAATCACCTTCGGGAATATTATCGATCAACTGTTCGATGATGCGCACCGATTGCCGTAATTCTTTTACTCGTACCAGGTAGCGGGCATAGCTATCACCAGCGGTTTCGATGATCTCATCGAATGCTACCTTATCATATACTGCGTAGGGATACAATTTCCTGATATCACAGGCCACGCCACTACCCCGCGCCACCGGACCTGTACAGCCATAAGAAATGGCATCTGCGGCCGACAAAACACCCACGCCCTTTGTTCGGTTCTGAAAAATTATGTTGCCGGTTACCAGGTCATCGTATTCATCGATCTTGTTGTTAAAAAGCTGTATAAAGTCTTTAACCCTTTGCTGAAAATTGGGATGAAGATCATACATCACACCACCAGGCACCATGTAGTTCATAGTGAGCCGGGCGCCGCAGGTTTCCTCCATGATATCATTAATGGTTTCGCGTTCGCGGAAGGCATAAAAAAACGGCGTGAATGCGCCGAGATCCATTGCCATGGCGCCCCACCATAATTCATGAGATGCAATGCGGGTGAGTTCACCCATCAATACGCGGATCACCTGCGCACGGGGCGGCACTTCCAATTGCAAACCTTTCTCCACACACAACGCACAGCCATGGTTGTTAATATGGGCCGATAAATAATCCATGCGGCTGGTTACATATATGAATTGCCGGTAGCTCAGGCTTTCACACATCTTCTCAATACTGCGATGGATATAGCCTAAATGCGGTTCTATTTTTTGAATGGTTTCGCCCTGTAACGTGATCACCAAATGCAATACGCCATGCGTAGCCGGATGCTGGGGACCTACGTTTATCACCAAAGCACCATCATCAGCTGTGTCAAGCCCCTCATCCCCCCCATTAGGGGGGACTTTATAAGTTTCCAATATTTTAGTTTCTCTATACAAGATTATAGTTTGATCATATTAATGGGGTCTTCAAAATCTTTCCGTAAAGGATAACCTTCAAAATCATCGGTCAGTACCAAACGTCGCAGATCAGGATGATGCAGGAATTTCACGCCAAACAGATCAAACACTTCCCGCTCATGAAGTTCTGCAGTGCGCCAGCAATCCGATACAGTTTCTATTTCTGGATTGTTCCGATCGAGTTTTACTTTCACCACGATCGTATGTCTGAAAACGGTAGAGGTAAAATGATACACCATGGTTAAAAGCGTTTTGCCCGTAGCTGTTGCCGACCAGTCGATGCAGGTTAAGCAAAACAAAAAATCCATCTGCAGTGCATCGTTGCGCAACCATTGCGCAAATGGTTTCCACTCCCCTACCTCCACCTGTACCTGCAACCATTCGCCGGTTTCATCAAACACCCCATTGGGTTGAACAGTAATAATGTGTTGTTTTATTTCCTCGTTGGTCATGATTGTGGTTTTTCTGCCCTGATCTGTTCACGTGTTAATCCGCTTTTAATTTTTTGTTGCAGGGTAATCAAAGCATGCAACAACGCTTCGGGCCTGGGCGGACAACCAGGGATGTATACATCAACCGGGATCACATGATCAGCGCCAGTTGCTACTGAAGAGGTATTACAGAAGAACGGCCCGCCACTGATGGCGCAGGCGCCCATGGCAATTACATATTTGGGATCGGCCATTTGATCGTACAGGCGTTTAAGCACAGGCGCCATTTTGTTTACAATGGTGCCGGCAATAATGATCACATCTGCCTGGCGGGGGGTAGCCCGCGCTACTTCAAAACCAAAGCGGGAGAAATCGTATTTCGAAGAAGCAACCGACATCATTTCAATTCCACAACAACTGGTGGCAAAAGTGAGCGGCCATAAAGAATTGGAACGCGCCCAGTTAACGATGTCATTAAAAGAGCTGATGAGAATGCCGCCGCCGGGCAGGTCAAGCGCCTGGCCGGGAAATGGTTCATTCCCCTGGGATGCGGTTTCTATTTCTTTGTTTACGTTACTTTCCATACGATATCTTTCTTGCCTTACTTTCCTCCCCCCATCCGGGGGGATAAGAGGGGGGCCTACATCCATTTTAATGCGCCTTTCTTGTGTGCGTACAAAAACCCGGTAAATAATATGAAAAAGAAAATGACGATCTCAACAAGCGCCATCATTCCAACTTTTTTTACAACAACAGCCCATGGATAAACGAAGATCAGTTCTACATCAAATATCAGGAACAACAGGGCGAACAAATAATAACCCACATTAAACTGATTCCAGGGTGAGCCTTCAGAGGGGACGCCGCATTCATAGGGTTGCCCCTTTTGCGCATTCACCGATCCCCTTACCAAAAATTTTGATACGAGTATGCCGCCGGCAGAAAATAAAATGGCAGCTAATGTTAATATAAGGAGCGCGATAGGTCCCATATGGCGAATTTGAAAATCCCGATACGTCGGGACAGGTTATGCGAGTTGGCTGCTGATTCTAAATTTAGCATTTTTATTTTAATTCCAACATTTTAGAACTGATTTAACAGCTACTCTAACCGGCTCACTTTCAATAATCCGTAACAATTTCAAAAAAATGGCTCCAAACCTGTCACGTTTCGGTCCACTACTTTGTTTTATTACCGCAAGTCGATTTTAAACAGTAAAACAATATAAAAATGGAACAGAGAATTGCATTTCAAGATGGAAACAAAGGATTATTGGATGGCTTATTCAAAATTGGTATGTATCTGAAACAATCGGGGTTGGACCATAAGTTACAGGAGCTGATCAAAACCCGGGCGTCACAGATCAATGGCTGCGCTTATTGTTTGGATATGCACTGGAAAGACGCTATTGCAATAGGCGAAACAGAACAACGCCTGTATTCACTGTCAGCCTGGAGAGAATGTCCTTATTACACGGAAGCAGAAAGAGCTGCGCTTGCGTATACAGAAGCGGTTACCAAAATACCACAAACAGAGGTTACCGATGAGGTGTTTAATGAACTGAGCAAACATTTTGACAAAGCGCAAATTGCCGATATTACCATGGCTATTTTAGCGATCAATAGCTGGAACCGGTTGAACGTTGCCTTCAGAACGATTCCCGGTGGTTATAAACCTGGAATGTTTAATTAATCAAATAGCACATTAAAGTGGTTCTTCCCCGACTTGTTGGGGGAGAACCTTTATTAAAATTGAAGTCAATTGGCCGTGGAGTGGAATGATTTTTTAAGTAGCTTCATACAAAATAAAACGCCATGACTACGAATCAGATTGCCAACCGCCTGGTTGAACTGTGCCGTCAGGGTCAGTTTGATACAGCGCAGAAAGAATTATTTGCAAAGGATGCTATGAGCATCGAACCTCAGGCTTCTCCCGATTTCGAAAAGGAAACAAAGGGTCTCGACGCTATTATGGAAAAAAGCAAAAAATGGGGCGACATGGTTGAATCCATGAACAAAATGGAAGTTAGTGAACCAGTGGTTGCCGCCAATTCTTTTGCCTGCACCATGCACATGGATGTTACGATGAAGAACAAACAGCATTGGGACATGACTGAGCTTTGCACCTACACGATCAAGGATGGCAAGATTGTTACAGAACAATTCTTTATGTAGCTAAAGGAGCTACGAACCTGCCAGGCCAACTTATTATTGACCTGGCAGGTTCTTTTATTTAACACAATAACATAAGGTCACCACGCCCGAACTGAATATCTCAGTTTTTATCAACTGCAGGTCAAGCATCTCCACTAACTCTTTGAACACCGGTTTACCACAGCCAATCACAACAGGATGCACCCACATCCGGAACTCATCAACTAATCCCAGCTTTGTTAATGTGGCTACAATTTTTCCGCTTCCATACACGATCATATCTTTTCCATCGCGGTGTTTCAATTCAATCACTTCCTCTTCGATCTCCCTTTTAGCCAGCCGCGCATTATTCCAGGTGACGGCGGTCATGCTTTTTGAGAAAACAACTTTAGGATAGCTGTTCAACAAATAAGCAAAGTCAAGGTCTCCGCGCGGCCGGATCAGGTTCACAGGGTTCGAATTCCAGTATTGCGCCATGCCTCTGTAAGTGATGCCGCCCAGTAAAATGGTATCTGCCCTGCTCAGCTGTTCAGCCGTTGCCCGCGCCATTTCCTCATTCCAGCTTTTGAAATGCCAGTCCAACCCGCAATCAGGGCCAGCCATAAAGCCGTCCAGCGTCACATTTATAGATACAATTACTTTTCGCATATCGCACTGATTATGGTATTGTTACTACAAAAGTACCAACGGTTGTCCTGATTGATAGAGTGTGAAAATGACTTCCTGACGGGTTGTTCGCGACTTTATTGTTTAGTACCTTTATTCGGGGCAGAAGGCAAAGGGCAGAGGGCAAAGATCCGCGACGCGGCAACCGCGCAGAAGTGTATTGCCTGAAGCTTGCGGCTTGGAGCTTGCCGCTTTCCTAATTACATAACAACTATTGCTATTATATATGAAACACGTTAGCATTCTTATTCCGCACGATTCGGTAATGGCAAGTATTGTTGACCCGCGCATCATTTTTACCGGTGTAAACGATTTTCTGGCATCAATGGGCAAACCGCCTGCTTTTAAAGTTCAGCTGGTTGGGCTCACCAAAGAAGTGCAGTTACATAATGGAACCTTTACGGTTCATGCCGATGTATTGATCAGTGATGTAAAGAAAACCGACCTCATTCTGGTGCCTGCCATTGGCGGCGAATTGAAAACAGTTATTAAAAAGAATGAAGCGTTCCTTCCCTGGATCGTTGACCAATATCATAATGGCGCTGAGGTGGCGAGTTTGTGTATCGGCGCTTTTCTGCTGGCCTCTACCGGTTTGTTGAATGGAAAAGAATGCAGCAGTCACTGGCTCACTGCTAATGAATTCCGGGAAATGTTCCCTGAGGTGACTTTGGTAGATGGGAGAATTGTTACCGAGCAACAGGGTTTATATTCAAGTGGCGGCGCCTCCTCCTATTGGAACCTGCTGTTGCACCTGGTTGAAAAACATGCCGGCCGTGAAATGGCTATCATGGCAGCCAAAGTATACGCACTGGAAATAGACCGCAAAACGCAATCCCCGTTTATCATGTTCAATGGCCAAAAGAAACATGAGGACGAACCCATAAAACAAGCGCAGGAATTTATTGAGAAGAATGTTACCGAACGTATTTCGGTGGAAGAACTGGCCGTCAAATACGCCATCGGCAAACGGCATTTTATTCGCCGGTTTAAAAAAGCAACCAACAACACCCCCATCGAATACATCCAACGGGTAAAAATTGAAGCGGCCAAAAAACAACTGGAGAACAGCCGCAAAAACGTGAATGAAGTAATGTATGATGTTGGCTATTCCGACATTAAAGCATTCCGCACCGTATTTAAAAAGATCACGGGATTATCGCCCATGGAATACCGCAACAAATACAACGGGGAAGCCGTGGAAGTATAGTTGACGGCATTATTTTCCCAATACCTGTTTTATTACTGGTTGTAAGGCACGCACCCAGGCAGTGTAGCCTTTATCAGTCAGGTGAATGCCATCGGGCCGGTAACAACCATCGGCAAGGTTGCCGCTACCTGCATCTATCAACGATTTTGAAGGATCGCTGAAGAAGATGTTGCGGTTATTTACCAATTGCCGGATCTGTTGATGCACCTGTTGATATTTTCTTCGGTAATCATCGGTGACTTTATTACCCGTCGGCAACGGGCCTGTTAAAATGATCTTTGTCTTCGGCAGCTTTATTGCAATTGCTTTCAATACGGATTGAATACCCGTCACCACATCAGTTGCATCATCGTCCCGGAAATTGTTCACGCCAATTGTTACCACTACTACAGCAGGATCGGCTTTTGAAAAATCGGTATGCTGTACCCGCCACAACAGGTTTTGCGTTCTGTCGCCCCGGATACCTGCTACGCCATATTTGCAGGGAGACAAGGCACTGTCGAAGGCATGCGTTCCGGCACCTTTTACTTCAAGCCTTCTGTGACCTATTGCCTGCGTAATGGAATTGCCTAACAACAACACATCCAGCTTACCCACACTGTCCAGCGTATATTGAATGTCGTTGTAATTATCCCACCAGTCGGTCTCATTGCCAAAGCGGTATTCTGAACCCGGCGCTGCTATAGTAGCGAACATCACCTGCTTATGCGTGGCTTTTAAAATAAAATCAACAATGGGTGCAGGATTGGGCAGACTATGCGGGTGATGACCAATACCTGGTTTATGGATCACCGTGATGTTTCCGTTCAGGGCCAGTACCTGTTTTTCAAAGATGGCCGTGTTTTCACTAACAGGCACCACGGTATCTGCATCGCCTACAACGTGTAGCATGGGATAGCCGCCCTGTACGATCTGCGGTATTTTATCAATGGGATTGCCTTTGAAGGTGAGGGC
>JAJKIL010000137.1 GCA_021154515.1 Niastella sp.
ACGTGAAACGGCTCGCGAAGGGGTAACATTCTTCATTATTTTCATTTACCTTTCTTTTCAACCTTCGCCTTTATCAACGCTGTCAACCCTATCAACTTACTTCTGTCACCTAAGCTACCTGTTAACTTGTTAACTCGTCAACTTGTTAACTGGTCAACTGGTTAACTGGTTAACTTACCCTACGCTTCCTGTCCTATCCATACCGCACCACCAATGCTACTACGGGTGGCGCCGGTAACTGAAGACAGTACATTGTTTTCTTCGCGCCAGCGCAGAACGCCTATCAGGGCCATAATGAGCGCCTCCTTAAAGTCGATCAAATTCTTTTCAGCTGTCACTACTTCCACGCCTAAGGGTTGTAAGGTAGCCTGTAAGCGTTCCAGTAGGAAAGTATTATGGGCGCCGCCACCGGTAGCCAGCAGCTTCTTTTCCGTAGTGGCTAATGGCTGTTTTTCCAGCATGGCTTTTACCTGCCCGCTGATCTGGATGGCAATGTGTTCAACCATGGTGCGCAGGGTATCCTCGGTGGATGCATTGCTGCTTTTCAACAATGGGTACACCACATCGGTACCAAAATCATTGGCCAGCGATTTGGGATAGGGCAGCTGGTAATATTCCAGCTCATTCAACATCTTCAACAAACCGGTATACACGGTGCCTGAAGCGGCCAGCTGACCGCCGTCATCATAAGGCTTGCCCGCTTCCTGCGCCAGCATGTTCATGACCCGGTTGGCCGGACAAACGTCAAAGGCGAGGTATTTATCGGGATGATTGTAGGAAATATTGGCAATTCCGCCCACGTTCAGGAAAAAGGTGTAATTGCCCAGGAGCAATTTCTCTCCAATAGGAACAATGGGGGCGCCCTGTCCGCCGAGGGCAATGTCCATGGCGCGCAGGTCGCTAACGACATTAATACCGGTAACGGCAGCTATGGCAGCGCCATCGCCCAGCTGGCCGGTCATTTTTTTGGCAGGCACATGAAAGGTAGTGTGCCCGTGAGAGGCGATCAACTGTACCTGGTACTGCAGGTTGTGGCGTTCGATGAAGGCGTTTACCTGCTCCCCGATATAATGTCCGTATTCGGTATGCAACAGCTGATAATCCAATGCGTTAAGGTCAATGGCGCCTTTTAGTTTTTTCGCCCACTCTTCTGAATAAGGATAGCAATCCGCCGCTTTTATTTCATATTCCCACACGCCTTTACTTTCGTGAAATTCAATAAAAGCGATATCCAATCCGTCGAGAGAACTGCCGCTCATTAAGCCGATTGCCCGATATATCATAGCGTTTGGTAGATTTCTGGTATTAAAAAAGAATATTTTGGAATAGATTTGCCCGTCAAATTTCATATATCGCCATACAAAATCCAAAACTCTTCTCATGGTTATCAACCTTAGTAATGAATGTTCCCTGGTTTGTGACTGGATCAGCGAGATCCGGGATGTTCAAATTCAGACGGACCGCATGCGGTTCCGGCGTAACCTGGAACGTATTGGTGAAATAGCCGCTTACGAGATCAGCCGAAAGCTGGTGTATGAAGAAAAAGACGTACAAACGCCGCTGGGCATCGCCCCTACCCGGGTGATGAAGGAACAACCGGTACTGGCCACTATTTTGCGGGCCGGGCTGCCTCTGCACCAGGGTTTGCTGAATTATTTCGACAAGGCCGACAACGCTTTTATTTCGGCTTACCGTAAACACAATCTGGATGGCAGCTTTGAGATCAGTCTGGATTATATTTCCTGCCCCGAGCTCGAAAACCGGGTGGTGATCATTTCAGACCCCATGCTGGCAACCGGTTCTTCCCTGGTAAAAACCATTCAATACCTGCGTGAGGAAGGACACCCGCGCGAAATACACGTAGTAGCAGCCATTGCCTGCAGCGTGGGCATAGAATATGTGCAACGCAGTGAGCCGAATGTTAAGATCTGGTGCGGAGCTATTGACGAAGAACTGACCGCCAAAGGATACATTGTTCCCGGACTGGGAGACGCCGGCGATCTGGCATTCGGAACCAAGGTGCAGATGTAAAAATACTATCGCTTTTTACTAGTGCAAAAGCACTATCTTTTCCTGTGCTAACCCTTTCTTTAAAAATATAGTATACATTAGCCATTTCTAATTTTAAGTAATTATTCCCGTGCGAAAAATTAATACTTGATTGTACCGTTATATGCTCTGACGTGTCGTTTTTTTTTCGTATTTTGTTATTAGACTCACCATTTATGCGATTGAGGAAATTTTATATTGCGATTCTACTTTGCACCCTGCTGAAAACTGCGGTAGCCCAAGACCCCAATTTTTCACAATTCTTTGTTTCTCCCCTTACTTTGAACCCTGCTTTGACCGGTAAATTCAACGGCGATTTCCGCATAGCCGGTAACTACCGTGACCAATGGCCCGCAATCAGTAAGGCTTTTGTTACATCCACTGTTTCTTTTGACGCGCCTATTTTGCGTAACAAGATCTCAGACCTGGATACATGGGGAATAGGGGTACTGGCAATGACAGATAAAACAGCTAACGGTATCCTATCTACTAATTTGCTCTCCGTATCTACTTCGTACCACAAGGGTATCGATGAAGATGGGTTGAACTCAATTGGTATCGGCTTTCAGGGTACTTACAATACAAAAAGGCTCGATGGCACCAAACTGAACTTTGAAGATGAGCTTGACCAGTTTGGCGGCTGGACCAACCCCAGTGGTGAAACCATTAATGACCGTCAAATTAACCTGAGTTACTTCGATGTGTCAGTAGGCGCCCTGTTCAATGGTTCTACCGATGGTTATAACAACTACTACCTCGGCGTATCCGGCTATCACCTTAATAAACCAAAGGAATCTTTTACCGGCGATATCTTTTATACATTAAATCCGCGGGTAACCGTAAACGCGGGTGGTTCTTTGCCCCTTGCCGACAATACCCGTAATCTTTATTTTAGTGCATTGTACAGCCGGCAGGCAGGTGCTACCAATGTTGTAGCCGGTGGTGCGGTGGGATTCAATGTGAACGAGGATGAAGAAAACCCCACCAGCTTTTACGCAGGTTTATGGACACGTTTCAACAACGTGAACGACGCCCTGATCCCCTACGTTGGCCTGGAGTTTAGCGGGTTCAGACTGGGTGCTTCATATGATGTTAATATTTCGAGCCTGAAAGCGGCTTCACAAAGCCGTGGGGGTATCGAGATCTCACTCATCTTTATAAAACGCCCGCCGGGTTATAAAGGCATTCCTTGTCCGCACTTCTAGCAACATAAGATATTCAATAGATAAAATGGAAATGCCGTTAGATAAATTCTGGCGGCATTTTTATTTTGAGGCAAAAGGGCAGAGGGCAAAGGGCAGAGATACCCTCCGATTAATTGCGGGATTCGCGTTAAGCGTTCTGCGTTCCGCGTTCAGCGTTTTGTGCTTTCTTTCCGCTTACATATGGATTGTCTTTTAGTATAAACCGGTAGGGCAGTTTTGCATCTTCGCCGGCATAATCAACGCCAATACGCGGAGTGGCTATGATGTCTTTTTTAGCGACTACAAAATCGTCTTCGGCAATGTATATTTCATCGCCCAGCAAATTGACGCCGGTATGTCCGGTATTTATTCCCAGCGCTTTTGACACATTGCCCGGGCCCTTGGTGAGGGTATAGTCGGCCCGGTGTTTGCCGGTCCGCTCCAGCATGGTATTAATGCCGTGTATAGGATCCAGGGCCCGGATCAGGATGGCATGAGGAGTATCTTTTACGTTGGTGACCACATTAAACAATTGGTGGATACCGTAGATAAGATATACATAGGCAACACCACCGGGCTGGTACATCACTTCCGTTCTATTGGTCCTTCTGTTGTTAAAAGCATGTGACGCCCGGTCAATAGCGCCTGCATAGGCTTCGGTTTCTACAATCCTGCCCGAGGTTATTACTTCCCCAAATTGAGTAACCAGTATTTTGCCGATCAATTCTTTCGCTATCTTCACCACATCGGCACGATTATAGAACCCGCTTGCTAACTTTTTCATTGGCGTTAATGAAATTAATATAATAACCTATAAGCATGTATTATAATCAAAATTGGCTGATTGCGGATTCATTCCATGTCCTAATTAAAATATTTACTAAGTTTGAGCCCGCCCAACAATAGATACAGAAAAATCAAATTTATAAAACTTGCTGAAAGAAATCGTTACCGCCATTCAGTCATATGCCAGGGCACATCGTTTTATCCGGGAGCACAAGCTTTGGAAATGGATCATAGTGCCCGGGATCTTTTACACCCTGTTGTTCATTGCGGGTTTTTATTTCTTCTGGGTCTCCAGCAGCCAGGTTGTTTCCGCTTTTAATCACTGGCTGGGCATCGACCGCTGGGTGCATTCGCAACGCAGCCAGATCCTGAGTTTTATATTCCTGATGGGTGAAATTATGGTGCGGCTCATCATGATGCTGTTCTATTTTTCCCTGTTCAAATACCTGTTCCTGATTATTGGCTCACCGGTTTTTGCCTACCTGAGCGAAAAAACTGAATCCATTATGGAAGGAAAAGATTTTCCTTTCAGCTTTAAACAACTGTTTGCCGACATCGTGCGGGGCATTAAACTGGCCCTTCGGAACACGCTGTGGCAATCTGTATACACCGTTTCATTACTGATACTTTCTTTTATTCCCCTTGTAGGCTGGGTAGTACCGGTAACCACCGTATTGGTAGAATGCTATTATTATGGCTTCTCCATGCTGGATTACAGCTGCGAACGCCACCGCCTGTCGCCCGGTGAAAGCATCGCTTTTATCAGTAAACACAAGGGACTGGCCATTGGCAATGGCATGGTGTTTTACCTGATGCACCTGTTTCCTATTATTGGCTGGGTGCTGGCGCCGGCTTATGCAGTTGTTGCAGCTACTATAAGTTTGTATCATCGCGATGATAAGGTTGGCATGGAACAATAAGAGAAAGTTATTGGGTTCGTAAGTTCTTAAGTTAACCCACGAACCTAAAAACTTAATAACTAAAAAACTGAATCATTGAAATCCCAAAGTGTCATATATCTAATTCCTTCTGTTTTGCACGAAACTGCAACCGAGACCATTCCTGCATATGTTAAGGATGCAGTAGGCCAATGCCAGGTATTTTTTGTGGAGAATGAACGCACCGCGCGCCGCTATTTAAAAAGCATCTGGAAAGAAATGGTGATCGATAACTACACCTGGGTGCTTATTGATAAAACCAATAATGTAGCTACGCTTACGGCCTTCAATAAACATGTAAGGGACAACAAAACCATTGGCATTATCAGCGAAGCGGGTTGCCCGGGTATTGCTGATCCTGGTCAGCTGTTAACCGATGCGGCCCATGCAGCGGGCGCCACGGTAAAACCGCTGGTTGGCCCCAGCAGCATTTTACTGGCGTTGATGGCCAGTGGCATGAACGGTCAGCAATTTCAGTTTGTTGGGTATTTGCCCATCGATACAACGCAACGCAGGGAAGCCATTAAAGAGCTGGAGGCT
This sequence comes from Niastella sp., assembly GCA_021154515.1. Classification (GTDB taxonomy): domain Bacteria; phylum Bacteroidota; class Bacteroidia; order Chitinophagales; family Chitinophagaceae; genus Niastella. The sequence goes on from JAJKIL010000137.1 coordinate 5,498, forward strand.
GAATCGGCGAAGAAGAATTGTACGCAGGTATTTATTGAAACGCCTTATAGAAATATGCAGCTGCTTGAAACATTGATAAAAGCCGGTAAGCCCACTACCAAATTGTGTATTGCAGCAGATATTACGGCGCCCACCGAATACATTCATACCAAAACACTGGGACAGTGGAAGGCGAATATGCCCGATCTTCATAAAAGACCTACTATTTTTTGTATGCTGGCGGGTTAATTATTTGTCTTCCCGCATGGAAAGAATACTATCTACAATATATGTGGTATTGCCGCGCCAGGCTAATACATGGTGGTATTCGCGGTAATGCAGGTCGAACCACTTACCACTGTTGGCCATCATTTTTTCGGCGATCGCTTTATTTACAACGGAGAACTCAAATTCATACGATTGTATGCTGCCGGCTGTTCGTGACCGGATGCCTTCCTGGATCAATTTCCCTTCGTAGGTTTTGAATACGTCGCCCTTCAGCACTACATAATTCAAATGGCCCGATTTCACTCCTTCGCCAAACACAAAAAAATATTTCCAGTATATTATACCGGATGCTACCAGTAACAGAAGGAGAACTACGATTAAAATGATCTTTTTCATTATTGTTAGGGTTAGTTCAATTGGCAATAGGCAATAAACAATGGGCAATACTTTCAATAACGGCTTGCCAATTGTTTATTGCCCATTGCCTATTGTTTAAAGACCGTATTTATCCACAAGATAGATCAATGCGGCAATAGAAACAGCACCCAGTTCCAGCTCGCGTTTATTCACCGCTTCAAACACATCGCTGCGGGCATGATGGATATCGAAATACCGTTGCGAATCGGGTTGTAACCCGGCCAGTGGCGTTCCCAATTCCTTGGCCAATGGACCAATATCTGATCCGCCACCGCCATTTTCGATCTCACTTATGCCATAGGGCGTCAGCAAGGGCAACCAGCTGCGTAATTTATTCAGCAGATCGGCCGACATGGTTACTCCAAAACCGCGGGGGGTAAACCCACCTTCATCGCTTTCCAGCGCAAAAATATGTTTCTCCTTTTTAAGGCGGGCCTCCTCGGCATACTTGCTGCCACCGCGGGTTCCGTTCTCTTCATTGGCAAACAATACCACCCTGATGGTGCGCTTGGGTTTATACCCGCTGGCTTTCAATGCCCGTAATACTTCTATCGAGTGTACACAGCCACTACCATCGTCATGCGCACCTTCAGCGGGGTCCCAGCTATCGAGGTGACCGCCGATGGTAATGATCTGGTCGGGAAATTCGCTGCCGGTGATCTCACCAATAATATTATGCGCTACCGTATCGGGCAGCATTTTTCCGTTTGTTTTCAGGAACACATTGGGCGATTCTTTTTGCAGCAATGCAGCCAGCCGGTCGGCATCCTGAAGCCCCAGGGCGGCAGCAGGTATTTTGGGGAAAGAATCGTTATACCGGGTTGCACCGGTATGCGGGTTATTATCTGCTGCATGGCTCATGGAACGGACCAACACGGCTACTGCCCCATATTTAGCGGCCTGACTGGGTCCTGCGCCGCGATAAACTACAGCGTCGCGATACGCTTCAAAGGTTTTAACGTAGGTATTGTCGAACTTGTAATTATAGAAAACGATCTTTCCTTTTACCGATTCTTTTTTCTGTTCCAGCTCTTCGAATGAATTCACCAGCACCACGGGGGCCTGAATTCCTTTGGGTCCTGTTCCCACAGAATTACCCAATGCCAGAATATCGAGTGATTGATTTTTTTTACCCGGGGCCGCAATCCAGGCTTCATCTTTACCACCGCGCACCCAGTGTGGCACCAGGCAGGCCTGCTCAATTACCCGGTCGGCGCCGGCCTGTTCCAGGGCTTTATGCCCCCAGGCTTCGGCTTTGTAGGTTTGGGGAGAACCGCTTAACCGGCCGCCCACCTGTTTTGTGAGCACCCGTAAATTTTCGTAAGCGTTGCTGTGCAGGAGGATCTCATTTGCAATGGCCCTTATTTTCAACGAGTCTTCGTTTTGGGCATGGACATTAAAAGCCAGAATTGTTAACACTAGCGTAAACAATTTCAATCTCATGTGCGTTATTTTACGCTAAAATAGTCAAAATGATCCCCCAGACCATTATTGACCGTTTTAAATTACCTTCACCATCTTAATATATAAATCGCAGTATGCGCATTGCAATAGTTTGCTATCCTACGTTCGGAGGAAGTGGTGTTTTGGCAACTGAATTGGGCAAAGCACTGGCCGATAAGGGCCACCAGGTTCATTTTATTACGTACCAACCACCGGTGAGGCTGAGTGAGTTTAATGCCAATATTTTTTATCACGAGGTACGGGTGCCTAATTATCCGTTGTTTGATTACCCACCGTATGAAACTGCGCTGGCCAGCACCATGGTAGATGTTATTGTTAATAATAATATCGACCTGTTACATGTGCATTATGCCATCCCCCATGCGTCGGCTGCATATATGGCCAAAAAAATACTGGAAAAACAGGGCAAGATCCTCCCGGTGATAACTACCCTGCACGGTACTGATATTACGCTGGTTGGGAAGGATAAAACCTTTGCGCCCGTAGTTACTTTTTCCATCAATGAAAGTGATGCCATTACTGCGGTATCGCAAAACCTGCGCGATGAAACTTACAAAAATTTCAAGATAGAAAAAGAGATCAAGGTCATTCAGAACTTTGTTGATGTTAAACGCTTTGCCAAAAAGCCTATCGATGCCTTCCGTCGCGTAATTGCGCCGCACAATGAAAAAGTGATACTGCATGCATCGAACTTCCGTAAACTGAAAAGAGTAACCGATGTAGTGAAAGTTTTTGCCGGGATTAATAAAAAAGTGCCCAGCAAGTTGTTGTTTGTAGGCGATGGGCCTGAACGACCCGCTGCTGAAAGCCTGGCCCGGGAACTGGGCATATACGATGAAACCCGTTTTGTAGGCAGGCAGGAGCAAATTGAAGAAGTACTGGCCATCAGTGATCTGTTTATACTGCCTTCCGATTATGAGAGCTTTGGTTTGGCGGCGCTGGAAGCCATGGCGGCCGGCGTACCGGTGATAAGCAGTAATGCCGGTGGTTTGCCCGAAGTAAATATCGAAGGAGAAACAGGTTTCCTGGCCGATGTGGGTGATGTTGAAACCATGAGCATGCGGGCCATTGAACTGCTGTCTGATGAAAACAAACTAAACAAGTTTAAAACAAAAGCAGCTGCACATGCCCGCTTGTATGATATAGAAACTATTGTTCCCCGGTACGAAGCGTTGTACAATCGCTTTTTGCAGAATATAGCAAGCCGGGTTTAAAAGAAAAAGCCTCCCGATAAATCGGGAGGCTTTTTCTTTTAATAACTTATTTCTTTTTGATCCACTGCGCAGGATCGATATTGGTCCTTTCTTTCATTAAGATAAATTCAATCTCACCATTGCCATCGCTGGCGTTATCAGCTATGCCTATTACCTGTCCGCCTGTTATTTTCTGGTTTTTCGTTACACTCACCGAAGCCAGGTTGGCGTATACGGTAAAATAATTTCCATGGCGCACCATCACCGAGCGATTGCCTTCTACATTGAATACGCTCAGCACCTCGCCATCAAATACGGCTCTCACTTCAGCGTTTGGTTCAGTGGCCAGGGTTATTCCAGGGTTGTTGCCAATAACTTCCATCCCTGGTATTTTATAGGGTCCGAAATGGATCTTGATGAGCGCCTTTTCAACAGGCCAGGGCAATTTGCCTTTATTATTTTTAAAATTACCACTCAGCAATTTTGCCTCGGGGGTTAGCGCCAGGTCATTATCGTCATCATCATCATTATTCTTTCCCTTCACTTTCTTTTTAGTTACTTTTTTGGTGGTGGTCTTAGCTTTTTTTGTGGTACTCTTGCGGCGGCCACCGGTGCCGGTATAAAAGTCGGCTGAGATAGCATTTTGAATGGCAAAACCCAGTTGCCTGTCGGCCTTCTTTTTTGCCGTCAGTTCTTTACTGATCTCCTGCTCGCGGGTTTTGAGAGATCTTACTACTTCATTCTTTTCTTTCTTTTCTTCTTCCAGTTCTTTCTTTTGCACCACCTGTTTCTTCACCACTTCGTCTTTTTCCCGGCGGGTGCTTTGCAACCCGTTTATCTTTCCGGCCAACAATTTCTGGGTTTTCTTAATGGTCACCTCCTGTTCTTCACAGTAATCATGATAAGCGCGGAAGTATTGTATTCTTTTGAATGCTTCATTAAAGGAGCGGGCCGATAACATAAAGTTGAGGAAGCCGTAATTGGTGCGGAGCTTATAGGCAGCTACCATATTGCGGGCGTATTGCGCCTTCATGGTATCGAGCCGGGTATCCAGACTGTCGATCTCCATTTTTGACCGGTCAATGTTGCCTTCCAGCCTGTCTATTTGCTGATTGATGTTACTGATGGCCTTTTCGCGCAGGCGGAGTTTTTCCTGCACCATTTCTAACTGGCGTATACTGGCCCGGGTTCGCTTTTTTGAATCAGTAAGCGAACTCTTCAACTCATCGATCTCGCGCTGAATCTCAATTTGCTGATGCTTCAGGTCTTCGCTTCTTCCGGACTGTTGAGCCGGCAGTGAAACGGCAATAGTCAGGGCTGCCAGGCTGGTGGCCATCCATTTCAACATAGGGCTTTTCATTGAATAGGGTCAAGGAATAAAAACCCCGACGGCTCCCGTCGGGGCTTCTTATAAACGTTTATCTTATTAATAACGCAAAAACCTACCTTCTGCGTATCCAACTTTCAGGATCCAGGTTCCTGTTTTCCTGCATCAGCAGAAATTCAATCTCGCCATTGCCATCATCATTGGCAGCGGCGCGGCCCAACATCTGGCCACTGGTCACTTTCTGGTCTTTGGCTACGCTTACAGATGACAGGTTACTATATACGGTAAAATATTTTCCATGGCGGATCAGTACGCTCCAGTTACCATCGATATCGAATATACGCGACACTTCCCCTTCAAACACCGCTTTTACCACGGCGCCGGGTTCTGTGGCGAGGGTAATACCGGGGTTATTTCCACGCAGCTTGGTGCCTTCAATGGAATAGGTGCCAAAGTGGATCTTTACATTCCCTTTTTCAACCGGCCAGGGTAACCGGCCTCTGTTACTTTCAAAGCTTCCACTTATCCGGCTGCCTTCGGGCGTGGACTCCAGGAAACTTTCCGTTTTTTTCACGGGTTCCTTTTTGGGCTCTACCTTAGGCTCGGCTTTGGCTACCGGTGCGCTGGCAGTTGGGTTATTTTTTGGTTCAGCTGCTTTTTTGGCTGCTACATCTTCTTTTTCTTTAGCTTCCCTGGCTTTTCTTGCCGCCTCGGCCGCTGCATTTTTTCTGGCGTTTTCTGCGGCGTCTGCTTCTTCTTTAGCCTTTGCTTCAGCAATTGCTTTATCCCGGGCGATCTTTATTTCCCGGTTAATGGCAGCCCCAATGGCTGATTTCAATTTCTGGTCGGCCCTTTGTTTTGCCGTCAGTTCTTTGGAGAGCTCTTTTTCCCGGGCTTTGAGTTTGCTCAGGATCTCATTCTTTTCCTTTTTCTCATCTTCCAGTTCTTCTTTCTGTTTTTCCTGTTTTTGTAATACCACGTCTTTTTCCTTCCTGGAGGATTCCAGTCCCGCGATCTTGTCGTGTAACAAGGTCTGGGTGTTCTTTATGGTAGAAGCCTGCTCTTCGCGGTACAGGCGGTAAGCCCGCAAGTACTGCACCCGGCGCAGGGCATCGTTAAAGCTGGAAGCGGAAAATATGAAGTTCAGGAAATCGTAGTTACTGCGGTTCTTGTAAGCATACACTATGTTTTTGGCGTATTGTGCTTTCAGGGTATCCAACTCTATTTTCAACCGCCCGATCTCATTTTTTGATTTACCAATGGTGCCCTCGATGTAACTTATCTGCTGATTGATGTTGCCAATGGCCTGTTCGCGCAGGCGCAGTTTTTTCTGCACCATGGATAGTTGTAACAATCCCGCCTTGGTATTCTTCTTGGTATCCTTCAGCGTAGTTCTCAACTCGTCTATTTCCCGCTGAATGTCGGCCTGTTTTCTTCTCAGCTCATCGCTGCTACCCCCCGGTTGTTGTTGGGCAAGCAGGGTAACCGAAACCGTAACGGTCAAAAAACAGGTAAGCATCATTTTCAGCATACTGAATGATTTTTTAAGTGTTAACAGGTTCGGGCCAGGTCATACATTGGATAATTCACAGGGTTGGATGGAAGTTAATACATAACGCTTAATTCCGTTTATAATTTTTCGGAATGCTGAA
>JAJKIL010000138.1 GCA_021154515.1 Niastella sp.
AAACTTCAGTGCAGGTGTCTTCCATGCCCGTAACACCGCTGTAATAAGCCCTTACGCCGGCAACATGATGTTTCCGGTCCATATGGCGGGCGGTGAGTTTTTTAGCCGTAACCCCGTTGATGCCATCAGCGCCAATCACCATGGTGCAATCATATCGTTTGTTGCTGTCCTTTGCAATGACGGAATATCCATTTTCAGACCTCACAATATCGCTTATCGCAATGCCTTCCAGGGTATCTGTATCCTTACTTGTTTTGAGGTGGGCAAAAAGAAAATTATCGAAATGCTCGCGGGTAACGGTGTAAGCCTCGAGGGTCCAGGTAAAATCAAGTTTCTTGTTGTTGTAATAACAAACCGTGCTGCGGGTAGGCAGCTTTTCCGTAAACGCGGCCAGCCTTGCTGCAAAATGGGGATCTATTTCATGAAGGAATTTAATGGCCCGGCCCGGAATGGCATCGCCACAGACCTTATCGCGTGGGAACTGGTGTTTGTCAATAATGGCTATCCGCAATCCGGAGTTTTTGAGCGCCATAGCACAGGAGCATCCTGCGGGACCTGCACCTACAATAATTACATCGTAATGGTCACTATTCGTGGAAATTGCTACTGCGCTCATTTGATATTGAATTGAACTCGTAATATTTTGGCAGAAATAATTATTTCGCAACCAGGGCCTGTCCCTCAAAAGCGATCCCTGACCAGCCATGCTCCATAAACTGCCTGATGTTCTGGTGGTCAGTTCCGTTGGGCGTATTTAGTACGGATTGATAGTGTTCAGCAAATAAATAAAGGGTGTCTTCCTTGCTCAGGTTATGTAACTGCGCGAATGAAAAAACTTTGGCGCTACCCTGATTTTGAGTGGCTTCATTATAAGCCTCCCCGTTTTTAAAGGCAGCGGGTTGGTGTTGATAGTACATTTCAATAAACCCGATCACATCTTTGAACATTACAGAGTTGTCCTTTAATTTCTTAATGAGCGTAGTTAATTGTTCTTTCATGTCGCAAATGTAAGCTCAACTGTTTAATTGCTTTTTTCTTTTTCCAACCAGGTAGAAAGTACCAAACAGAAACATGGGCAACTTAAAGAACAGGAATATAAAAGCAAGTTTTGGAAAGAAAAACGAAAGGATCACACAGATAAGGCTATTGATCATATCTAAATTAAATATGAGCCGGAACCGGGTTCTTAAGGTTTCAGGAAGTTTTTCTTTATCAATATAACTTTTGGTATCGGCATAATCCCAGATGGAATTTTGTAGAATAGCCAGGCATAGCACGTTCAGGCTATAGAGAAAGATCACCGGCGTCTGGCCGAAGTGATCGCTAACCAGTGTGGTAGCAAAAGGTAAAGTAATGATCAGGAACAACCAGCAGGTGTTCATAAACATCATGCGGTCGTCCATTTTATAAATGTAGAGAAATGCATTGTGATGGGTTCGCCAAAAACCGGCGATATTGATAAAGGAAAGAATAAAAGCCAGGTAGTTTCTCCAGGGTAGCAGCAGGTCCGCAAAACTTACTTTGTGTTCGGGCGGGATCTCCAGTTTTAAGTTCAACGCCAGCAGGGTGATGGCGATGGCTACAATAGCATCACTAAAGAAAATTACCCGTTCAAAAGCTATTTCCTTTTTTATAAAATCTTTCACAGAGTAAATTAATTTTGAGGATAAACTGTATAGCCAAAATAATTGAGCTAGATAGAAAGGTACAAATTATCAATTTAGTGTAATCTTTGTATCAAAAATCGAATTTATCATGGTTAAGTTTAAGGACATTGCACCCACTGGATATTCTAAATATGTTGAAATTGACCTGGGAGCCTCCAAAATGATTATTTTATCAGGGCAGGTGGCTTTCGATGCTGAGGGCAATACTGTTGGAAAAGATAATTTTGAACAACAGGCCGAGCATATTTTCCAGTCTATTAAAAGTATTGTGGAAAAAGCTGGCGGAAGCATGGAAAATGTTGTCAAATTGACTAACTATTTGACAGATGTTTCTAACCTTCCTGTGTTCAAAAAAGTAAGGGACAGGTATATTAATCTCGCTCAACCTCCTGCTTCTACAACAATGGAAGTAAGCCAATTTGTTAAAGCAGATCTGTTACTGGAAGTAGAAGCTACAGCTATAATAAGTAAATAAGAATAAGATAAAAGCGCGAACCGATCGTTATGATTGGTTCGCACTTTTACTTCCCTGGTTGAACAATTATCTATTGTTTGTCAGGTGAATTCCATCCGTATCATCCAGCCGGGCAACAATACCCCAACCATAAAAATAGTTGGCCAGCCCGATCAGCATCTCGTTTTTGCCTTTATGGAGCGGCAATTTAATCGTGGTGTTTTCAATCGTACACCTTCCACGAGGAAATTTTTGGCCTGGTGTTCCAAAATAGTTTTTATCTGAATATAAGAAGTCTCCATTTAGGAATAAACATACCTCATCGCTAAAGCCGAGATATAGGAGACGTTCCTGTGCGCTGTCAGATTCAATCGTTGTTTTCAACCAGGTAAACCGGCGTTTACTGAAATCCGTATGACCTAAAATCCGCGTCAGGTTTATATTACCGCGTGCTTCTGCCATTATGGGCGTCCACCTGGTTGAACTATCGGGCAAACCTGGGCCAGTGGAGGTCTTGCTTAAAAATTGGAATGGCGGCACGATCTCTTTTCCAAATGCAAAATCACTGGCGTTGCTCACCTGCCAGCTACGCAGGTACCGCGTATCGTTGTATGTGGAAATATAACCCGGGGCCGGATCGAGGTTCTCAACCACATCAGGTTTTATCACCAGGTTGGCAATGGTCACTTCTCCGCCCGAAAAAGCAAGGCCGCCTTTTTCCAGGTTGCCTTCCAGGGCAGGCACTATCAGTGCCGGATGGGTCATGTCATTAACAAAAGCTTTCATTTGTTTTCCTGATATAATCAATTTCACATGGTTCCATCCCGGAATGTTGAGGGTGGCGCCTGCCTGGTATTCATCCGTAAGGTCCCACATGCTCATGCCATCGATCACTGCTGCATATTGAAGGGTGGTTCGACTTTCCGGTGACGTGGTGCCAAAATACCGCAGGTAAAATTGATCGCTGTTCTTCCTGTCACCCGACTCGCGAAAGGTAATTCCAGGAAAACCCCGAACAATTTCTACATCATATTCAATGGTGCCATTTGAAAATTGCCCGTTTTTGAGCACCAATGGGGATGGACCTTTGAGATGGATTGCCTTAACATTTCTGTTCATGATAAATTCAATCCCCGTTGAATCATACTGCCAATAAGCAGGCTCCATAGGAATTGTCGTTTCCTGGGCCGCGGCTTTCTTTTTTTGCGCAACAGCGGCCAATGCAATAAAGTGCAGTATCAGGAGGGTGAGGACGAACTTTTTGAATGTTGGGTTCATAACTATCTGTTTTTTAACTTTATGATTAGCACAGACAAGTTACATTCACAGGCCGCCAGTAGCGTGTGCAAGTGTTTGCCAAACCAGTGCAAATGAACGCCAACCATATTTATCAGTAAAAATGGACAACAACAGCGAGCAATATTACCTGTCGCGGGCACTCGAACGAATAGAGACACTATTTAATCGGGGCGCCAGTGATAATTGGACGACGTACGATTTTGAAAAGCTGTCAGAAGCAATTTTCGATCGTACACAGGTACGCCTCAGCGTCACTACGCTCAAACGCATTTGGGGAAAACTGAAGTATGACAGCGCACCCACCCTGACCACGCTGAACACCCTGGCGCAATTTGCCGGTTTTGTTGATTGGCGGGATTTCAAGCAAAACGAGGATCGGCCCGCCGAAGCTCCCGAAACCAGTACAGTAACACCCCGGCCACAGCGAAAACAAAAGCACCTGGGTATTACGCTGGCAGGCGCACTGATCCTTATCGCTGGCGTGTATTTTCTATTTTCCGACCGCCATAAAACTCAATATGATCCCAGCCGGTTCGAATTCAGCACCAATAAAATGATAGGTGAAGGCGTGCCTAATTCCGTGATCTTTCATTACACCGCGAAAGTAAAACCAGACTCTTTATTTATAGTACAAACATGGGATATCCGCCGAAAGATATTGGTGTCGGCTGATAAGCATGAACATTCGACCATTTACTATTATCCCGGTTTTTTCAGGACTAAACTAATTGCCGACGACCAGGTTATGAAGAGGCATGATGTATGGATCACCTCAAACGGATGGTTGTGCCTGCTGGAAGAAGAACCCATTCCGATATACTTCAAAAAAGAGCTATGCCAGAAAAACGGTATTGTTGAAGTAAATGACACCCTATTGGCGCCATACCGACATTCAGCAATAGCACAACGCGTGCGTTTTTTCAATCAGCGCGATCTCGGCGATTTGATGAACGACAATTTTACCTTCGAAACGAAAGTGAAAAACGACTTTGACGACGGTACCAATGCCTGTCATTACGCCCAGGTGCTTATCCAGTGTAAGGATGATATCATCATCATCCCGCTGGCAGCAAGATCCTGTGTAGGTAACCTGAATTTTTATTTCTGTGGCGCTGGTGCGGAGAGCAAATTCACCGATCTGTCCGGTTTTGGTTGTGATCTTACCCAATGGACTTCGCTTCGGGTAGTAACGATGAATAAAATGGCTACGATCTATGTAAATAACAAGAGGGCCTATACGTTGACGTTTCCAAACACACCAACGGGCATCGTTGGTGTGCAATACAGGTTTAATGGAGCTGCAGCGGTGAAGGAAACGCGGTTTATGGCGAAGGGGAAAGTGTGGGAGATGGATTAATACGTGGTGCGGGATTGCACTTTTATTTTCTAAGTAGAAAAGAGTTGTGCCACACGTTCAAAGAGTGGCACAACTGCTATTATTGTAACCATTCGTTTATAACGGACGCATCATACTGAGTTAAAGCCACAGGAGGAAGTTGATTATTATTTATGTTTCCTGCTTTATCGATCAAAAACGTCCGGGGCAAAAAATCTGCCTGATAGTCTTTGCATATTTTTAGGTTGATCCATCCCCTGGCTATTACGTTAACGCCATTGATCTGTAGCTCGTCCACTTTTTTTCGCCATTTATCGGCGTCTTCTTCAAAACAAATGTTCAGGAAGACGATGTTTTTATCTTTATACTTTTCATTGATGAGGTGACCGTACTTCATAAAATTACCGATACAGGTTCCGGAGGTTACCGACCAGAAATTTAGATAGACCCATTTACC
>JAJKIL010000139.1 GCA_021154515.1 Niastella sp.
AAGATCCCGAATGGGCATCCTGCCATTGAGAACCGCATGGAATTGTTATATAGTGAAGGCGTGCATAAAGGAAAGATCACGCTGAATAAATATGTGGAAGTAGCCTGTACCAATCCGGCGAAGATCTTTGGTATGTTCCCGCGGAAGGGAACGCTGGCGCCGGGCAGCGATGCCGACATCGTGATCTTTGATCCCCATGAAACGCATGAGATTTCTGCAAGCACCCATCACATGAATGTTGACTACTCGGCGTATGAAGGCTGGCCGATCACTGGTAAGGTGAAGACGGTGATCTTACGTGGAAAGGTGGCGATCGATAATGAGAAGTGTTTGGTGGAAAAAGGGTATGGGAAGTTTATTAAACGGAATAAAGTGGAAGGGAAGATTTAAAAACAGGGCAAAAGGCAAAGGGCAGAAGGCAGAGGCCTCGACGCGGCGACCAAAAACTAAGAACTCAATTACTAAAGAACCAAATAATATATCCATGGCTAGAATTATTAAATCGGGTTTAATTCAAATGAGTCTGCCGAAAACGGAGGGAGAGGGAACTATTGAAGAGATCAAGGAGGCAATGGTGCAAAAGCATATTCCATATATAGAACGGGCCGGCCAGCAGGGTGTGCAGATCCTTTGTTTGCAGGAGATCTTTAACACACCGTATTTCTGTCCGGGCCAGGACAGGGCGTGGTACGAATCGGCTGAAACTGTGCCGGGGCCAACTACAGAACGGATGGCAACCTACGCCAAAAAATATAACATGGTGATGATTGTTCCGGTGTATGAAAAAGAACAGGCCGGTGTGTTGTACAACACCGCAGCGGTGATAGATGCAGATGGAACCTATCTGGGTAAATATCGCAAGAACCATATTCCGCATACCTCCGGTTTTTGGGAAAAGTTCTTTTTTAAACCTGGTAATCTGGGTTATCCGGTGTTTCAAACGCGGTATGCAAAAGTAGGTGTGTATATCTGTTATGACAGGCATTTTCCCGATGGAGCCCGCGTGCTGGGGTTGAATGGCGCAGAGATCGTTTATAATCCATCGGCTACTGTTGCCGGTTTATCGCAATACCTGTGGAAGCTGGAACAACCGGCGCATGCCGCGGCCAATGGGTATTTTATGGGTTGTATAAACCGGGTAGGACAGGAAAAGCCCTGGAACCTGGGTAAGTTTTATGGTTCCTCTTATTTTGTTGATCCGCGCGGACAAATATTTGCCCAGGCATCGGAAGATAAAGATGAATTGCTGGTAGCCGAATTTGATCTGGACATGATTGAAGAGGTAAGAAGTATCTGGCAGTTCTATAGAGACAGAAGACCAGAAACATATGGAAAGCTCGTTGAACTGTAACTATAAATTGAATTCATGCCAATAAAAAGCAACCGGTTAACAGCTTCGGCGTACGAACAAAACTTCAGCGATATTCACCCCCCATTCGATAGCAGGGAATCGGCGCTGGTGGAGGCCAATCGTTGTTTGTTTTGTTATGACGCGCCCTGTATCAAGAGTTGTCCTACTGAGATCAACATTCCTAAGTTCATTAAGCAGATCAGTACAGACAATGTAAAAGGTTCTGCGCATACCATCTTTGTCTCCAATATTATGGGGGCCGGTTGTTCACGCGTTTGCCCGGTTGAGAAATTATGTGAAGGTTCCTGTGTATATAACCTGATGGAAGAAACACCGATATCCATCGCCCGGTTACAACGATATGCTACCGAACAAGCGCTGGAGAAGAAATGGAAACTGTTTGAACGGAAGCCATCTGCCGGGAAAAAAGTGGCGATTGTAGGAGCTGGTCCTGCGGGGTTGAGTTGTGCGCATGTGCTAAGCAGGGAAGGTATTGACGTAACTATTTATGAAAAAGAAAGCAAGGGCGGTGGCCTGATGACCTATGGGATCGCTGCCTATAAAGTAACGCCGGCCTTTTGCGAAGAAGAGGTGAAGTATATAACATCGGTTGGCGGCATCGATATAAAATACAACCAGGAACTGGGTAAGCACATTACCCTGGCTGAACTACAAAAAAGTTATGATGCAGTGTACCTGGGTTTTGGTGTGGGCCTTGCCCGGCAATTAAATATTCCAGGTGAAGAACTGGAAGGCGTGGTAGATGCCATCCGATTTATTTATGAGATCCGGTCAGGTACATACGACAAAGTACCGGTAGGTGATAAAGTGGTAGTGATTGGTATGGGTATGACGGCGATCGATGCGGCAACACAAGCAAAGCGGTTGGGCGCCAAAGAAGTGACGCTGGCATATCGCAGAACACAGGAAGAAATGCCCTGTACGGAAACTGAACTGAATATTGCTAAACTGGATGGCTGTCGCATCATCTGGCTCGCGGCGCCTGCTATGATAAAAGGTGAGAACGGAAAAGTAACTCAACTGGTATGTAACCTCATGCAATTGGGCGAACCCGATGCCAGTGGCCGCCGTTCACCTATTGAATCGGGTGAGCAATTTATCCTGGAAGCAGATATGGTCATTAAAGCGGCCGGACAAATTCCATTTGAAGAGCTGGTTAACAATAATCAATTACAACATGCTCATGGAAAGATCGTATCGCAAAAGAATGGTTCTACCAATATTCCCGGCGTATTTGCAGGGGGCGATTGTGTGAACGGAGGTAAAGAAGTGGTGGATGCTGTTCAGGCAGGGAAAGTGGGGGCAGCGGCGATTTTGGAATATGTGGCAGGTTTGTAGGTTATTAAGTTATTGAGTTTATTAGTTCATTGGAAATAGAACTTAATAACTCAATAACTAACGAACTAACAAACTAAAAAACTAATAAACTAAGCATTCCTATGGCTGACATTACTGCGAATTTTCTTGGTATAAAATCTCCTAATCCATTTTGGTTAGCGAGTGCACCGCCTACTGATAAAAAGATCAATGTGCTGCGGGCCTTTGAAGCGGGCTGGGGTGGTGTGGTTTGGAAAACGCTGGGTAGCCAGGTGAAGAATGTGTCGAGCCGTTATTCTGCTGTAAATTACAACGGCAGCAAAATAATGGGTTTCAATAATATTGAATTGATCAGTGACCGCCCGTTGGAACTGAACCTGCGCGAAATAAAAGAATGCATTAAATTATTTCCCGACAGGGCAATGATCGTTTCGTTGATGGCTGATAATACCCGGGAGAAATGGCATGAGCTGATTGCCCAGGTGGAAGATACCGGCGCGCATGGTCTGGAGTTGAACTTTGGTTGCCCGCATGGAATGACGGAACGCGGCATGGGCGCCGTAGTAGGACAGGACCCCGGAATTGCGAGATTAGTAGTTGAATGGGTAATGGAAAAAGCAACCATTCCGGTTATCACCAAGTTGACGCCTAATGTACATTCTGTGGTACCAACCGGAAAGGCTTCTGTTGAAGCGGGTACCAATGCATTGTCTCTTATTAATACCATACAATCGGTAACGGGCATCGACCTGGATACTTTTGTGCCCAATCCCTATGTGGCGGGTAAATCCGTTTTTGGCGGTTACTGCGGTCCGGCAGTAAAACCCATTGCGCTCAAAATGCTGGCTACTATCAGCCAGGACCCGGTGACTTCTAAAGTGCCCATCTCTGGTATTGGTGGTGTAAGTACCTGGAAAGATGCAGTTGAATTTATGTTACTAGGGGCCACCACTGTACAAGTGTGTACGGCGGCAATGAAACATGGTTTTCGCATTGTTGAAGATATGTGTGAAGGACTCAATAACTGGATGGATGAAAAAGGGTTCAACACCATTACTGATTTCATTGGTAAATCAGTGCCGCATCTTACCCAATGGGAAGAACTGGATATTAATTATCACATCGTTGCCAATATAGATCAGAATAAATGTATTCACTGCGGGCTTTGTTATATTGCCTGTGAAGATGGCTCGCATCAATCGATCAACTTGCAGTATGGAAGACCATATAATACATATACAATAAAAGAAGACGAATGTGTAGGTTGTAATTTATGTAAGCTGATTTGTCCGGTTGATGATTGCATCACTATGGTTGAACAAAGAAAAGGTGATGAATACATAAACTGGAAAGAATTTCAGGAACGCGGGATGCCATTGAACGATCATTGATCCTCTCCACTTACCAATTGTTCATTGCCTATTGTCTATAGATATATAGGAACTCTGCTATGTGAATAAATAATTTTCCCATCTCACCAGTAGATGTATTGGCTCATACTTGCTAAACAGGATAACTTAGTACTACTCTATTAGAAGTTATATCCGCGGGTTAATATCATCCGTAGACCTACCGTATTATTTCATTTGCCCAACCTGGTGTACCTCCTGTTAAATAAGCTGCTGTTCAATAAAGGCAGCAAGGAATTCTTTTGTTGTACTGTGTGCCGCATAAAACGCGAAGCATACAGTATAAGGATGTATTGACCATTCACCATTGACCATTCACCAAACCAAACCTCATACTATGAAGCAGATCATTTACGCTTTTATTTTTACCTGTATTGCACAAACCATCATGGCGCAAACGCCGCCGGCCACCTGGCAGGAGCATTGGTTTGAACACAACCAATTGCTCAACCGTAAATTCTACGACAATGATGTGGCTGTTTATTACGACAATGACGTCAGCAGTTCCGTTACCTGGCCTTATACTTACATGGGCGATGTGTGGCGCTATGTAAAGAATGTATATGGCGCTTTTGGCACCGATCCGCATTTGTTTGCCATTTACCACACGGGTAAATACAGTGGCGGTCATCCTTCCACGTATTTCGATGCCAGTCACGACAACCGTAATGTGATAGATGTAGGTCCCGGTCCCTGGACAAGCGGCGGCACCGGTAACGACCTGGATATCTCCACCCACGAAGTAGCGCATATTGTAGAAGGTGCCAGCAAGGGCATAAAAGGTTCGCCGGCTTTTCCCCTTTGGGGCGATAGCAAATGGGCGGAGATCTTTATCTATGATGTATACCTGGGTTTAGGTAAAACCAGTGAAGCCACACGCTGGTACAACCTGATGCAAACCTCCACCGCGGATCTACCAGTTGCCGGCACGCACTGGTTCCGTGATTGGTTCTATCCTATTTATCATAACTATGGAGGTGCCCAGGCATTGAACCGCTTCTTTACTTTGCTGGCGCAGTATTTCCCCAAAAGCGGCAGCACGTATTCGCGCGATATGAACTGGGGCGAGTTCATTCATTTCTGGAGTGGTGCAGCCGGGGTAAGCCTGAAGCCATTGGCTACTGCTGCTTTCGGCTGGACATCAACTTTTGAAACGCAGTTCAACCAGGCTCGCATCGATTTTCCTTTTGCTTATGGAACGGGCGTGGTGAATGTGTACAAGCATTGTAATTATGGCGGCTATGTAACCACATTAGGCGTTGGAAATTATACCCTGAGCCAGTTACAGGATATGGGTGTATTGAATGATGATATCTCCTCTGTAAAAGTGAACAGTGGTTACCAGCTGCAATTGTTCCAGGATGATAATTTCACCGGTACATCCGTTACACTCACAGCCGATGCCAGCTGCCTGGTGCCAAACAATTTCAACGACCTGGCCTCATCGCTTAAAGTAACTACTACCAGTCTGGCCGCAGCAAGAACAACAACGGAAGTGACCACTGATAGCCGGTTGAGTATTTATCCCAACCCGGTTACCAATGAGTTGCGGTTCAATACTACGCAATCCATTACCGGTTCTACATTGAGAATACTGGATGTGATGGGTAGGGAAGTAATCAGCGGCCGGTTGGTCAATAACCGGTTCGATGTTTCAAAGCTTGCTGCCGGTGTATATACACTGGTTATTCTAAACAAGGATAACACCATTACTCAACAGTTTGTAAAAAACAATTAATCATGAAACAGATCCTTGCCATATGCATTTTAATATGCCTGGTTCAAATAACATTCGCGAACTCCGGTATTTACGCCGGTGGACCGGTGTATAAAAACCGCAGTTATTCCATCAGTGAATTAAAAGGCTCCGGCTTTACCTGTGTAGTAGTATGGACCATTCACATCGATGCCAGCGGCAACCTGAATTTCAATGCCGAGTTTCCATTGGTGCAAAATGGATCATACATCGGCGGTTCTACTTATCCCAATTTTGCCGGCGATATTGCTTCGCTGAAAACGGCGCCCACCACTATTAACCGGGTGGAGTTTTGTTTAGCCGCCTGGGGATCGAGCACCTTTGCCAATATCAAAGACCTGATCGCTTCGCAGGGCACCGGTTCAACCAGCATCCTGTACAGGAATTTTCAGGCAATCAGGAGCGCCTTTCCTACAGTAGATGCCATTGGCTTTGATGATGAAACTACCTACGATGTCAATTCGGCCACTGCTTTTGCGGTGATGTTGGGTGGCCTGGGATTCAAAGTATCACTGGTGCCTTATACATCCAGCGCCTTCTGGACCGGCGTTGCCACCAATACTAATAACCAACGCCCAGGTACAGTTGACCGGGTTGACCTGCAATGCTATTCGGGTGGTGCCGGTAACAATCCCTGTAACTGGAATTTTGGAAGCATTCCGGTGTATGCCGGGTTGTGGGATGCGGAAAAACAACCAGCCAGGTGCAAAGCCAGTTAACCACCTGGAAAAACAGCTGCAATATAAAAGGCGGCTTTATGTGGTTATACGATGATTTTGATAATACTTCCGGAACGGCGGCGTATGCGGCAGCCATCAACAATGTCTTTAATGGGAGTAGCGGCCCAGCTGTAGCCACCTTCTATAAGGATTGTAATTATGCCGGCACAGCGGTAGGACTGGCTGCAGGCAGTTATACCTTAAGCAGGTTGCAGTCGTTTGGCATTGTCAATGATGATATATCTTCCCTGCAAGTGCAAAGTGGGTACAGGGTCACCCTGTACTGGGACGATAATTATGCCGGCTCTACACTGGTTAAAACCGCCAGTGACGCCTGTTTGGTTGATGATGGCTGGAACGATAAAGTTTCTTCCCTGGTGATCGCGGCTACAGCTACGGCGCGAATGGCAATTGCGTCGCCAACTGAAACTACTATCTCCAATCTGCCCGGTCAACAGGAGCTGAAATTGTTTAATGGGCCCAACCTGGCCGGCATTCCTGTTCGCATATACGATATTACCGGGCGACAGGTACTACTGGTAAGGCCGGTATCGAACCGGATCAACATTAACTCGCTTTCGCCGGGGATCTATGTGTTGACCTATTCGATACAGGGTAAGCTGGTAACGCAGCGGTTTGTAAAATAAAGTTTAGTTATTAAGTCGCCAATTGGCAGACGGCAGATGGCAGACGGCAGACATTTTTGCCGTTTGCCATCTGCCGTCTGCCTTATTTTGTCTATCTTGTCAATGTAATATTAGTGGGATATCATACATTACAACCATGGCGCCAATATCAAAAGGAAAATTCAACAACCGGCAGTGGCTTTTGATCCTGATCCTGTTTTCGATGATGTCGGTTATTTCGTTCTACATTTTTCAGCATGCTTTTGCGTACCGGTATGTGCAGGTAGATGTATTGGTGGCCGCCACCAGCCTCACGCTTTTCTTCTTTTTTATCCTGCTGGTAACCATGCAGGGTTTTAAGGCGGTGGATATTTACGAAGAACAGCTTACCGTAAAGTGGCGTTTCTCTTCCCGCATGGTTGATAAGTCAGAAATAACGGCCTACGGCATTACTACCCGCAAACAGATCAATTATGTTATTATAAAAACAACGGGCGATGATGTGGTGCTGCCCGAACTCCTGCTCAATAACTTCGAAGATCTGATCCATCAATTACAACTCTGGCGAATAAAGCAAAAATTTGAATTGCCCATTACACGCGATGCCCGCTTCGAGAACAGGGGCACAGGCGTGATCCTGATGATCGTGGGTTCATTCCTGTTGGGCTTTACCATCAAGTCGGTGATCTCCCCTGAGTTTTCAGTCGATGGCAGCAAGCTCATTACCTTAAGCGGACAGCTCAGCATGCCGCCTGAGATCAAAGTGCCTTCCAGCAAAAATGCATACGGGTCTATTCAATTGTATTTGATCGAATACCCGGGCATCAACTTTAATATCGATGCCGTGGGGTTCAATTCCATCAATGCCAAACAGCTCCTGGGCGCCGGGCGGGGAACCCCGGTGGAATTGTCAGTTCTGAAGCATGAATACGCCGTTAAGATCAGGAAAACCGAAGCCCCGGGATATTTTGAAACCAATTACCAGTGGACGACCATTTACACCTATAGTCTTACCATGAATGGCGATCCCTTATTAACGGTAGATAGCTATAATGAAAGCAAACACTCGCTGGATAACAGCAACAAAAAATGGAGTGTGCTGATTGCCATCATCTCCATTTCCATGTTTACGTATGGGTTTATCTTATACCGGCAACGGCATAAAGTGCCTTTAACTTCAGCTAAAACACAACCGCCTGTAAAAGCTGCTGCAGAAAAAATAAAAGGTTAAACGTTCTGCGTACTTTTTGGCATCAGGTGCTTTGGCAAAGGGATATCACGGCTTAGCTCATCCGGAACCGGATCGCGGCGGCTGGTTTCAATGGGAATAATGCCTGACCAAATAGGTAAGGGTTTGTCTTCTTCCTCATCATTCGGCATGCCATTGCGGGTTTTTGCAGAAACTTCATCGATGTCAAACGCCAAAACCGTTGTTTTGCGCACCTCATTTTCCTTCATAGGCCGCAGGTAATCCCAACTGTTGGGTACAATTTTATTGGTAAGCCATTCCAGAACATTCCATTTCATTGCAGGTTCTTCAATTTTTTCACCCTTCGAAAAAAGCACTACCGAGCGGTAATTCACAGAGTGAGAGAACGCCGATTTGGCCACCACCAGTGCATCTATAAGCGTTACCGAAATGCAAACCGGTCCCCCTTTTTCCAGTTCCCAAATAAAATGGCTGCCTACAGACCCATGGATGTACAATTTATTTTCGCGGCGCACAAAAGCAGTGGGAATGGTGAATGGTTTGTTTTCAAATTCGTAACTGACTGTGCAGAAAAGCGCTTCGTCTAAAATGGAATAGATCGCCTCTTTGTCATAATGCGCCCGTTTAGCACCTCTGCTGGGAATAAGATGTGACTGTGGAGCCATATTTGGTTGAATTTTTTACAAAATTGTACCTTTATTGGATGGGTGTAATCATCCGGTTTGTATATAGTCAGTAGTCCACTTTTATTATGCAGGCACTTTCAACCCTTATTGCGATCGAAAAAGACAGTTTGCAACCTGTATACCTGCAGATTGCCAACCAGCTCATGGTTTTTATAAAAGACGGTAACCTGCAGGTAGGCCACCGCTTACCCAGCACCCGGCAAATGGCCGACTGGTTGCAGGTACACCGCAAAACGGTGATCCAGGCGTATGATGAATTGCTGGCGCAGGGCTGGCTGGAGAGCCGGACGGGAAGCGGAACCTATGTAGCCAGGCATTTGCCGGAAATACAACCACGTAGTTTACTGAACGGTTCCGGCAACAATTTTAACCCGGCACAAACAGCGGGCTTTGAATTTGAAGCCACGCCGCATCTGGACAGGCCGGCCGTTTGGTCGAAGCATAAATACCACCTCGATGATGGTTTCCCCGATTCGCGCCTGGCGCCGCTGGAAGAACTGGCGCGGGCTTACAGAACACAGTTGCTTACCGGCAATCCCTATGTGCGCTTAGGGTATGGCGATACCATGGGCGCTTTGTGGTTACGACAGGTGCTGGCGGATTATTTAAATGATACGCGCGGGTTGAAGGTGACGCCAGAGAACATCCTGATAACCCGGGGCACGGTAATGGGGTTGTATCTTTCCTGCACTGCCTTTTTGAATCCGGGCGATAATGTGGTGGTAGGAGAGTTGAACTACAATGGAGCCAATATGAATTTTTTACAAGGGGGCGCCAACCTGTTAAAAATTCCGGTCGATGAAAATGGGATTGTGGTGGAGGAGCTGGCGGCCATTTGCCGCAAACAAAAAGTGCGCATGGTGTATGTTACCTCGCATCATTTTTATCCCACTACTACGGCCCTGCGGGCCGACCGGCGCATTGAGCTGCTTCGCCTGGCGGAGCAATACGGTTTTATCATTTTTGAAGATGATTATGATTACGATTTTCATTACCTGAGCAAACCGCTGTTGCCTTTGGCCAGCGCCGATAAAGCCGGGATGGTGATCTATTGCGGTTCTTTTACCAAAACAATCTCCCCTGCATTCAGGGTGGGGTATGTGGTGGCATCAGAAAACGTGATCCGTCACCTGGCCATGTTGCGACGCATTGTTGACCGCCAGGGCGATATTCTGTTGGAGAACGCCATTGCTGAATTATTACAGAACGGCATTATACAGCGCTACCTGCGTAAATCGGTGCGTACTTACCGACAACGGCGCGATGTGTTTTGTGAATTGTTAAAGACCCACCTGAGCGACTATGTACAGTTCCAGGTACCGGTGGGTGGTATGGCCGTATGGACGCATTTCGATCCCGCCATTAATTTAAACATCCTTACACAGAAGGCCCTGCAACAGGAACTGTATTTTTCTGCAGGGTTCAGGAATGAGGAAGGAAAGCCGGTACTGAATGCCACCCGGCTGGGTTTTGCTTCTTCCACCCCGGAAGAACTCGCAGGCTGTGTTGAGATCCTACGCAAAATATTGAAAGCTTAACGCCGGGGCACTGGCCTGTGCAGCAAATGTAATGATGTATTTGGTGCACCAGGTTTGCATTTCGTTGACCTGAAACAACCAGCTATTAGGTGAGCTAAATAAAAGTATTTACCAGCAAAAAAAAATGTCAGTTTTTGACATATGCACACACGCATATTTGTTAGTCTCGTTACTATTAAATTATTTTGTATATAACTGCATTAGCAGTCAGATTGAAGTCCGTACCCCATAGAATGCCCCGGAATTGTTTGACTAAAATGTTGCTATGGAAAATGTTCAGTCTGTTACGATTGCTATTGTAGATGATCACATGATGTTACGCCAGGCCATACATCTGCGCCTGAGTTTACTGGGATATAAGGTGGTGCTGGAGGCGGAAAACGGGAAAGACCTTCTTGACAGATTACCGGAAATGAATACGGAACCGGACATCTGCCTGCTCGATATCAATATGCCGGTAATGAATGGTTTTGAAACCGCCATTGAGTTAAAAAAACGTTGGCCCTATATAAAAGTTGTTTTCTTTACCATGCATAATAGTAAAGCTTATGTCGTGAAAGCCTATCAGATAGGTGTGCATGGGTTTCTGTTAAAAGATGCCAGCACCGAAGAGTTGAAACAGGCATTGTCGGATGTAATGAAAAGTTAGCCCGGTTTATCTTTTTAAAAATATAAAGATGGCGCCAATGAGTGTGAGCACGATCACTACCTGGCGATACAGATCGTCTTTTATCCGGGCTACCAGTTTTAACCCGCACCAGAAGCCCAGGATAAGAAAGGGCACCAGCGCCAGATCGGTCAATAGCGATGTGGGGGTAATATTATTCCAGTAAAGGATCTGGAAGGGTAGTTTGAACCAGTTAATAATCAGAAAGATCCAGGCGCCGGTTCCAATAAAATCGTTCTTGGGCAAGCGCATGGCCAAAAAATAGATATTCGAAAAAGCGCCCGCCAGGTTGCCCAGCATGGTTGTGAAACCCGATACCAACCCCATACCTGATACAAATAATTTGTTGTTGGGCATCACCATTGTCTTGCGGAATTCGATCACCAGCATTATTATTACAGTAAGCACGATGATGGTGGCCATCACTTTTCTGAAAATAGCCTCATTTAGGTCTTTGCCCACAAACACGCCCACCAGGATGCCAATGACCATCCAGGGCATTAATTTTATTACGTGCGACCATTGCGCATGCCGGTGGTAATACTTTACCGCCATCACATCTGCCACACACAACAAGGGCAATACAATACCGGTTGATGCCTTTCCCCCGAACACAATGGTCATAATGGTAACATTCAACATGTCGATACCTTTGAGCCCCGCCTTGGAAAGCCCGATTATAAAGGCCGATAATGCTATTAATAGTAAACTGGTGGTTGAGTACGCCGCAAATATGCCCATGTGTGTTCGGTAATAAGTCTAAGAAAGCTCAAATATAACAATAGTGCCCCTTTTTATAACCGATTGAAAAATAGATGGATGTGTTTTTTCTCTTGCAGGCCTGTTTTTCCGGATCCTGGTATAAAAAAACAGATCCGGACAGAAACTGCCGGATCTGTTTCCAACACAAAAAACTACAGAGGATAAGAACGTTCTTTGTGCAGTTGATGCCCAAAAAAATGAATCCGGCCAGCTACGCTGCGACCGGAAATTAAACTATACTTGAAATACCAAATTACATCGGGTGAATTGCGAAATGCCACCCCTATCGAACAGATACTAATATACGAAGAAGTTATACAAAGCTTTGTGGGACCCGCTTTGATTAAGATTATTTTGATTAAAATCAATTGTTGTTTGAAATCAAAAAATACCCGCAAAGCATGACGGCGGTCATGGTTTTTTATGCGTAAAAAACATACCTTACTATAACATATCACTCCTCCCACATATCCTGCGAATTCCATTGACCGCTTATAACTCCAAATTAATTTTATATGAGATTGCAAACGAAAAATGGATATCCAGAGGTAGTGCTGACTTCAAGATGTGAGACTTCTTTTTTCTATACTACAGCAGATTGGCTCAGGCATGAGATAGGAATATCCTTTTGCAATAAGGAAAAGCAAAACGAAATGATATACTGGGAATTTTGTTTTGGCGAAGGCGTAGCCGTGTTGAAGTATGACCCATCACTGGGCATATCGCTTTGCCCCGCCGAGTTTGGAAAAGCAACAACAGAACAAAAGGCTGCATTCAAAATGTTGATGGATACAATGAAAAGGTGCTAATAAGCTTGTTGTTATAATGTAAGGGGCCCCATGAAAACGGGCCCGGGTAACGGTTTCTTCTTATAAAATTTTACATAAAGCATTGAGGAAATTCATTTAGAAAATTCGAAGGGTATGAATATTTAAAATAAATGTTATATTTGTTGTATAGTTAATGGAGAGACCTACTAACGCTAACGAATCAAATCAATAATTTCCTCTGAAGCGACTCTGAGTCCTGATTTACTTTAAAACCTATCGTTAATCAATGTCCTGTTACTCAATGCGGCGTATACATTGACGTTCTGAAATTCTCTGAAAACACTTAATTCCGTTCATTGTACATGTTATCCAGTTTATTACCGGTTAATACCGCCACGACCATCATAAAACTTACGAACAATGAAAAGATTGCTTGTTGTTAACAACACCAACCAAAGCCATAAAATAATGGAAGCTATGCCCATTTTCGAAAGTGCCACAACCACTTTCGCCCGCAAATATCAAACGGACAGACTAACGACATTATTTAACCTGAACACAAACGTAAATAAGTATAAAAAGAAAGAGGTGATCTATGCTGAAGGCAATCACCCGGTGCAGTTATTCTATATCAAGAAAGGGATTGTAAAAACGTATAAATGTAATTCTGAAGGGAAAGAACTTATTACAGGTATATATGGAGAAGGGGAGTACCTGGGATATGTGGCGTTGCTGGAAGAAACGGTATATAAAGATATCGCAGTAGCTGTTGAATATGCAGAGCTGGCGGTTATCCCAAAAGATGAATTTGAAGGGATGATGGAGACCGACTGGCAGGTGGCCCGCAAATTTATAAACCTGCTGGCTAAAGATATCACCGACAAAGAACAACTGCTGCTGGGCCTGGCTTATAATTCCCTTCGCAAAAAAGTAGCGGAGGCATTGATCTTATTAAGCCGTAAATATAAAGATGCCATTAAGATCAGCCGTGATAACCTGGCCGCTATTGCCGGCACGGCTACCGAATCGTTGATAAGGACCCTGGGCGAGTTCAGGCAGGAAAAGCTGATTGAAATAAGCGAAGGCTACATTACCATTATCAACGAAAGTAAACTCAGAACAATGTTGAATTAAAAGCGCATTTGATTATAACGGGACCATAGATGAATGCGGGCAACCGCGAGAGCAATCAGAGGGTGTATCAGGGATGATACACTCTCTTTATTTATAAGCCAAGGTCTTTTGACTTTATGGTAATAATCTCATACTTAACGCTGGTGCCCCGTTTGCTGTCGGGCATTTTAAGGGTTTCAGCAGATTTGGGTCTTATCCCATAGAAGTCTTTCATTTTTGTATCGTAAATACCACCATTGGCTTTTATGTAGGTTACTTTTACCCGTACGCGGTTGAGCATATAATCGGTTGGGTTAATTACGGTGATCTTCAGACCCGAGATACCACCCAGGCTCTTATATTCGTAGTCGTTACTTTCAACCTTTACAAGCCCCATAATATTATCGTGCACCACCTTTATTACTTTGGCATCGGTGGCAGCTGCGGGGTTTGGTTTACCCGATTTCAGGGCGCTGAGGGTGTCAGTAGATTCCCCACCCCTTACAACGGCGGCTAATACACCCAATACTATAATAAATGGGATAAGTATGATCCAGCGAAGAGAGCGTTTGCTGGTAGTAGTATCGTCTTTCTTGTCAAGGATACCAGGTTTTGTCATAAAGTCGGATTTTTCAGGATATGAGATGCCTAACAGGAACAAAAATAACCTTTTTTCCCGGATGAGGAAATAACCCTGTTTTACCGGTTGCATTTCCTTTTTTTTAAAAAAAGCCCCCGACAAGTCGTGGGGCGTTGATAGTATACCGGTAATTATTACTTATGAGTGCGTCCAGATGGAGTATTCATGACCATCTTCGGCTGTAAAACTGAATGTTGTATAATTTATAGCCGGATCGTTTTGTAAAAACAGGTTAGTATTGGTTGCTTCATCCCTGATAGTTACATCCGGACCGCCATCGGGTGGGGTAGTGCTCATTTCAAATTTGATAGTGCTGCCTGCAGGGGCAGATACAGAGCCTAAACCATGTTCACTGCTTCCCATATCAACCTCCAGTACGCCATCTACATAAATTCTGAAATAGATCCTGGAAGGCGAACTGTCATTCGTATTGGCAAAGTTAATGCCGACAAGCGATGGAGGAGAAGAAGTGGTAAATCCCTGGGTAAGACAGCTAAACATAATAACTGCCATTACGGAGAGTAATTTTTTCATATAAGAAAGGTTTTTGATTAATGAATAGTTATGAATTGCGGGTATAACTATCAGAATAAAAGTAAGCAATTTTTTGTTTGATGATCTTTTAGTTCAGCACTTTACTATCAGGATTTTCGAAATGCGATATGATTTTATATAAAAAGCAGTTACCTTCAACTGTTCATTTATGATAGCACTTCGAACATATACACCGACAGCCTTGTCGCCAATTGTAAAATCAATCTGGCAATTG
Organism: Niastella sp.; assembly: GCA_021154515.1. Taxonomy (GTDB): domain Bacteria; phylum Bacteroidota; class Bacteroidia; order Chitinophagales; family Chitinophagaceae; genus Niastella. Next base: position 15,355 of record JAJKIL010000139.1, read on the forward strand.
CAGGTATATGACGTAGGCGACAGTGTTTACAGGGAGGATATTTTACCAGATGGACACCATGAAATTATTTTTAATGTTACCGGTAAAAATGCTAAAAGAACGACAGAACAGGCAAACTGGATAGTTGAGCCGGATGCGTTTTTTGCAGGACAAACAATACATAGTTATTCATTGGAGTTGGAAAATAATTCGCTCTTATACGGCATCCGGTTTCACCCCCATACATTGCATGTGTTATTTGGTTTTCCGGCCGACCTGGCAACAAATAACCTGCTTCCGCTCTATGATATTCCATCGGCCCGCATTTTACAGGATTGTATCACAGAAGAATTTGAAGCAACCTGTGGTAACCTGGAAAAGGCATTGCTGCAGTTATGTAAAGGAGTTCAGTTGGGGACAAATAAATTCCAGTACATTGATTATGCCGTACAGGAAATAATAAAGCATAAGGGCGATGTTTCCATTAATGAACTGTTGAAGGGAACCGGGATTTCGCAAAGACATTTCGATACCCTGTTCAAACAATCAGTAGGCATCAATCCCAAGCCATTTTGCAATATTGTAAAGCTCAATCACTTCATCAATTATAAAAAATCGCATCCCCACAAAAAGTTGATCGAATGCTGCTATGAATCGAATTTCTTCGACCAATCGCATTTAATAAAACTGTTCAAATCAGTTACTAATAAATCCCCAAAGGAATATTTCCGGAACTATAATCACATTAATGATTATTTCGCTGCATTATAGGCAGTTCATTTTTTTACATTTTTTTGTTGAAGGCCAATAATAACTTTGAAGAAAAATTAGCGCATGAAAGGTTATATGGTAATGCTGCTGTTCCTGTGCGGTAAGGTATTGGCGCAGGATGGCCAGGTGGCGCATTTCTCATTCTGGAAACCAAAACCCGGAGAGGAAAAGAAGTTTGAAAACGGGTACAAGCAACACCTGAACTGGCATAAAACAAATGGCGATAAATGGGCCTGGTACGGCTGGTATATTATTTCGGGGCCAAGAAGTGGTCAGTTTGTTGATGCAACCTTCAATCATGCATGGAGCGATTTTGATAAACCAGTAAAGCCGGCTGAAGATTACGCCGATAATCAACTGCATACTTACCCTTTTGGCGATTATATTGCAGGATGCAAATGGGTGTACTTAACCGATCTGAGTCTGTCAGACAGCAATAGTTTGCAATCGAAATTCCTTCGCCTGGCATCTATACACATAACTGATATGGCTATTGGCAAGAAAGTAATTGAGAAATTGAAGAGTAAATATAAGGCTGCCGGAACAGGGTCATTCATGACCTTTAAGCTGGTTGATGGGGGTGAGCTCAATCAATTTCTCTTGTTGTTCGGGGTAAATACTTTTTTATCTTATAGCCAATTCGAAAATTTAGAAGAAGAGCTTTCAGGAATAG
>JAJKIL010000140.1 GCA_021154515.1 Niastella sp.
ACCATTCGAGGTTGAAGTAGTAACCACGCTCCACAAGGCCGTAGCAGCGGAGCCAAATCGTACCTCCTTGCCCTCCATGTTCCCGAGATGCTGGGCGATCCCCATTTTATCGATCTCCGGATTGCCTGCTGTTTCATAATGCACATTTATACAAATAAACAACACACACAAAAAGGTCATTACACCAAAGATCACATACGCCAGCTTTTTACGGTTGATGTAAAAACCCAATGCAAAAACCAGGGCCATTGCAATAAGGACAATGCAAACGGTTTCTACCAAATTGGTAAAGTAGGTAGGATTCTCCAGCGGGTGGGCCGAATTGGCTCCAAACCAACCGCCGCCATTTGTTCCCAATTGTTTTATAGCGATCATCCCGGCTGCGGGTCCGCGTGATACCTGAACGGTATCGCCCTGCAGCGTGGTAATAGTATCCTTGCCATCAAAACTGGCCGGCGTGCCGCTAAAAGCCAGAATAAGTCCTACGATGAATGATAGCGGTAATAAGATGCGTGTAGTTGATCTTACCAGTATAGCCCAGAAGTTCCCAAGATCATTCGTGGTCTTTTCTTTCAGGCCATTAAACAAGGCGACTAAAGCGGCAATTCCGGTTGCGGCTGTTACAAACTGTAAGAATGTTATAACAGCCAACTGGGTGAAATAAGTTAATCCTGATTCACCGGAGTAGTGTTGCAGGTTACAGTTTACCAAAAAGCTGATAGCTGTGTTAAAAGCCAGATCAGGGGTTTGCCCGGGGTTGCCATCAGGGTTCAGCGGTAATTTGTCCTGGAAGATCAGCACAAAAAAAGCATACACAAACCATAGCAGGTTTATGCTGAGCATTGCCTTTAAGAACTGTTTCCAGTCCATGCTGGCGTTAGGGTTAATACCGGATACCCGGAAGATGAACCGCTCCAGCGGATTCATAAAATCGGTGATGGTGCGCTCTCCCTTAAATACTTTGGCAATATATTTTCCCAGCGGAAAAGCTACTATCACCGAAAGCAGGAACGTGATGATCACACCAAATAGTTCTGTATTCATGTTAAAGAGTTATTGTCGTGAAACGTCAAACGTGAAACGTGAAAGGCCCCAATTCGGACAGTCTTAATAATGGTGGCATTCCGAATTTTCAGAAACCCATTCACCATTCACCATTGGCCATTAACCATTAAAATTTTTCGGGTTTAATTAATACGTACAACAGGTAGCCAAAAACCAGTATCGATAAAATGAATAATGCGTTGATCATAATTATATGTTTTCAAAAAAGTCAATAGATTTATAGAACACATAGAAGCAAATGAGCCCGGATAGCAAAAGGATGAGTGTTAACATTGCTTTAGATTTTGCTCAACCAACTGCCAACCGGGTGCCGTAAAACAGGAATGGAAAGTAACAACAACAAGGAGTTAATAAACAATCAGATACAAAGGTTATACTAACAAAGGTTCATTTTCTCTTTTTTACAACCATGCCATTTTGAAAGGGTGTTTTATCAAAATGGAAAGATTTTACAACAAAAATGCATTTCTTGCATTGTAATATTTGGCCTCCGTTGCCTACTAATATTAAACCCGGAAAAAGAAAATTTCCAGGTAAGGTTAAAACCAGTAAATAAAATGAGTGCATCTACTTCACCGGCTGTATTCCACAAAAAAATTACCGCAGCAGGTATTTTGATCGCCACAGGTATTGTGTTTGGCGATATTGGTACGTCTCCTTTATATACATTGAATGCGGTTTTCCATGACCGCGTTATTACAAAGGATATTGCCCTTGGCGCTTTTTCCGCCATCTTCTGGACGCTCTTTTTTCAAACCACACTTAAATACGTTATCATCACCCTGCAGGCCGATAACAAGGGGGAAGGTGGTATTTTCTCTTTGTATGCGTTGATCCGCCGTTTTTGGGGTAAATGGTTATTGATCCCTGCCATGGCTGGTGGCGCTTTCTTAATTGCCGATGGTATTATTACCCCACCCATTTCAGTGGCTTCTGCTATTGAAGGGTTGCAAAAAATAAATCCGCATATCAACACGGTGCCAATCGTGATCGTGATCCTTATTGCCTTATTTACCTTTCAGCAGTTTGGTACTGATAAGATCGGTAAGGTGTTTGGTCCCGTGATGGTAGTATGGTTCACGTTTATTGGGGTATTGGGTGTAATGGCCCTTAGCCATGAACCAGGTGTGTTTAAAGCCCTGAACCCCTACTATGCCTATGTGATGTTGAAAGAAGTGCCGGGTGGTTTCTGGTTATTAGGCAGCATTTTCCTTTGTACTACAGGTGCGGAAGCCCTGTACAGCGATATGGGTCACTGCGGCAGAAATAACATTCGCGTTAGCTGGATCTATATCAAGATCATGCTGATCCTGAGCTATGGCGGTCAAACTGCCTGGTTGGTACAACACGTAGGTCAGGAGGTAGGTACTATCAGTCCGTTCTATCATATAGTGCCTGACGCCATCTACCTGCCTTCGTTGATCATTGCCACCCTGGCTACGATCATTGCCAGCCAGGCGCTGATCAGTGGTTGCTTTACCCTGGTGAATGAAGCCATTCGCCTGGATATATGGCCCCGTCATCGGGTATTGTTCCCCGGTCACATTAAAGGTCAGCTATACATTCCTTTTGTGAACTGGTTATTGATGGCTGGTTGTTTGGGTATGGTGGTGTACTTTAAAGAAAGTTCCAAAATGGAAGCGGCCTTTGGTTTGAGTGTTACACTTACCATGTTGATGAGTACCGTGCTGATCAATTTCTACCTGCATGCCAAACGTGTACCCACGATCTGGGTGACCCTGGTTACCGGCCTGTTCCTGTTGATAGAGTTGTCGTTCTTAACGGCAAACCTGCAAAAGGTAAAAGAAGGTGGTTGGATAACCCTGTTGATCGGTTCTGCGCTGTTTTTAGTGATGTATGTATGGCGTAAAGGCCGGGCCATTACCAATGGATTAAAGAAAATGGTTCCGATAGAAACGTATATCCCTTTATTAAAGGAGTTAAGCATTGACGAAAAGATCCCTAAATATGCCACCAACCTGGTTTATTTAACCAGTTCCGGTTCGCCCCGTAAAGTAGAAAAGACAGCCATCAATTCCATTCTGTCTAAATCACCCAAACGGGCCGACATCTACTGGTTCGTACACGTAAATGTATTGGATGAACCGTATGCCATGCGTTACCATGTTGACACCATTGTAAAGAATGACGTGTACTTCGTGGAATTCAACCTTGGATTCCGTATTGAACCGCGTATTGATTACTATTTCCAACAGGTAGTGAATGAGCTGGTAAAAACGCGCGAAGTGGATGTATCGGACCGGTGTGAACAACATTACCAGGAAAGTAAGGTCGGTGATCTCCGGTTCCTGGTTATGGAAAGTTTTCTGTCGTTCGAAAATGCGATGTCGTTCTGGAAAAACTTTGTAATGAAAAGTTATTTCAACCTCAAATGGCTGAGCGTAAAGGAATCCATCAACTTCGGACTGGACCCCAGTAATGTAACTATTGAAAAATATCCCGTGGTGGTGAATGCGGTGCAGCATCCGCCGTTGGTAAGACAGTAGTAATCGTCAATGGTGAATGGTCAATGGTGAATAGAACCCGATTCGCGAGATTAATAACTAATGCGAGAATCGGAAATTCGTGAACCCATTCACCATTCACCATTGACCATTCACCACTCACAATCCATACTCCTCCATCTTTCGATACAAAGTAGTCAATCCTATTCCCAGCAATACTGCAGTTTTTGTTTTATTCCCATTCGTATAGCGCAGTACTTTTTGAATATGATCTTTTTCTACACTGGCCAGGGTGAGGCTGGTTGAACCTTTATCCTGTTTCTGAATATCAAAAGGCAGGTGTTCAGACAGTATTGTATCTCCTTCCGCCATAATGGTGGCTCTTTCCAGCACATTGCGTAATTCGCGGATGTTTCCTTTCCAGCTATGCCGTTGCAACAATTGCAAAGCTTCTTTTTGGATATGTAAAATCGGGCGGTTTTCTTTGGCTGCATAATAGGCCAGGAAATGATTGGCCAGGGCCGGAATATCTTCTGTATGTTCGCGCAATGCCGGCAGGGAAATGGCAAATACGTTCAACCGGTAATACAGGTCCTCCCGAAAGGCGCCATCCTCTACCATTCTGTTCAGGTCTCTGTGAGTAGCCGCAATAATGCGCACATTCACTTTGGTGGTCTTTACATCCCCCAACTTTATGAATTCGCCATTTTCAATTACCCGGAGCAGTTTGGCCTGCAGGTCAATATTCATTTCCCCTATTTCATCGAGGAACAGGGTGCCGCCATCGGCCAGTTCTACCAACCCTTTTTTGTCTTTGTTGGCGCCGGTATAAGCGCCGGCCTTATGACCGAACAATTCCCCTTCCAACAGGTCTTTGGCAAAAGCGCTGCAGTTGATGGCAACAATCGCCTTATCACTCCGCTTACTGTGTGCATGAATAGCATTGGCAAATACTTCTTTCCCCGTACCTGTTTCGCCCAATAATAATACGTTGGAGTTGGCGGGCGCAATACGCTGCGCCAGTTGTACAGCTTGTTTTATGAGGGTGCTTTGACCAATGATATCATCAAATGTGTAAGTTCCTTTATCCCTGATCTTTATCGCCGATCTCTTTTGCGCAGTGGCCTTATCGAAGGCCTGGTACAGCAAGGGTACAATGCGATCATTATCGTTGCCCTTGGTAATATAATCGAATGCGCCGTTTTTGATGGCCTGCACCCCATCCTGAATATTGCCGAATGCGGTTAATAATATGATCTCGATGAGGGGATATTTTTCCTTGAGTTCTTTCACAAAACGAACGCCATCGCCATCCGGCAGTTTAACATCGCACAACACGATGTCGGGTTCTTTTTGCGCCAATTGCGCCCAGGCAGTTTTGAGGGTGCCAGCCTGCTCAACGGTAAAACCTTCCAGTGAAATGATACGGCTTAATAATTTTCGCAGCTGTTCTTCATCATCAATAAGTAAAATATTGCCGGGCATATAATAATTTAATGCCTAAAGGTAACATGCAAAAAATGAAAAAAGCCCCCGACCAAAGTCGGGGGCCCTTATATACCTATGAAGACTATTCCCTTTTTAATGTGTACTATTTCCTTTTTTCATTCGCACCGTGTCATATTATATATATTCAATATCGTACCATGCCCAAAGCGGGCGGACACCCCAAAATTGCCCCACCCTATCAAAACCAGTCGTTACCTAATGGTTTTCAATTACTTGAACTCAAAATGGGAGGATGAAAATAAATCATTTAATGCAGATTTGTAAGCGTAGGAATACGCGAATTTGTTTCAAAACAGGAATTAACACTATTTTTTGGGAAAGAAATTCACCAATCACCACTAGTCTTTTCGGTTATATACCCCAGTTTTGCCCTTCCGGCACCTGGCAACTTGTGGGGTGTACCATGTTTCTTATTACATTTGACCATCAATACCAATCAATGAGCATAACCCTGATCATTATTATTATCACAGTGCTGGTTTCCATTACTGCGTTTTCAAATGGTAAAGTTTTCAATGATTTTATTTTTGACCCGCCTGCCGTAACCTATGATAAACAATGGTGGCGTTTTTTAACCTGCGGACTTATTCACGCTGATTATGGTCACCTGATCTTTAATATGTATGCGTTTTATATGTTTGGCGAAAGCGTGGAGCGCAGTTTTATAATGGTGTTCCAGGAGAAAGGAAAGCTGCTTTACCTGCTATTATATATTACGGCATTGTTTGCCTGTTTGGTGCCTACCTATTTAAAACACCGCACCGATGGTAATTACAGAAGTCTGGGTGCTTCCGGCGCTATTTCGGCGGTTATCTTTGCCTATATCGTTCTTAACCCATTGCAAAAAATAGGACTGATATTTTTACCTCCACAATGGGGATTGCCAGCCTTTGTTTTTGGTATTTTATACCTGGTAATATCTTCTTACCTCGACAAACGGGGTGGCGGTGGCATCAATCACTCGGCCCACATTTTTGGCGCGCTGTATGGGATTGCGTTTCTATTTGTTACCAGTTACCTGCTGTCTGATTACCATGTGCTGGAAGAATTCATGCAAAAAGTACGTTTTTTTGCTAGCCGTTATTCATAAGCTTTATTCGCAATACCTGTTTGGTTGATTCGGTTATTTTAAACCGGTCATCGATGCGAAGGCCTACTACCCACAGGATCTTCTTATTGCTTTCGAGCACCCATACTTTTTCTTTATCGGTCATGGATAACTTTTGATCGATAAAGAAACGGGCAAGCTTTTTCTTCTTTTTTAAACCAAGCGGGTAAAAATAATCGCCCTTTTTCCATTTGCGAAGCAACAACGGGAACTGCAAGGTGCCTTGATCTATTAAAGCTACAGCAGGGTCATTGACCAATTGAACGTTTTTGTTTTTTAACTGCTCCAATTCAAGTGCGCCATTTTCAAATACGATCCGGTCTTCATCGGCGTCTATTACCAGGGTTTGCGCCTGTTCCAATTGTGCCGCGGCAATAATAAGCCAGCGCCTGTTTTTAATAATGCGATGGGTAGCCGATTGTACATAGCGGCCCGATTCGCTCCCCAACAACCTGATCACTTCTTCTGTTTGTGCTGCGGAAAAACCAAAGTCACTGATGATCTCGTACACAACGGAATGCAGGGGTTCCGCCTTTTGCAATTTCAAGATGGGAATATGCACTTCTTCGCCTTTATATTCCAGCAGTTTTTTCTTGTGTAATGCAAGGGCTTGTTCGTACAATTGTTCCATATCGGCAAAGCGGCGCAGGTTAGCCGCCAGGTTATTTTCTGCTTCGGGATAAATATGCTGCACCAGCGGAATAAGCTGGTTGCGGAAATAATTTCGGGAATATTTGTCAAGCGCATTAGAACTGTCTTCCACCCAGTTTAATTCATTTTCAGTAGCAAACAGTTTCAACTCCTGTTTACGGGCAAACAATAATGGCCGTACTATGTGGCCTTGTTTGGGCAGCATGCCCCGCAAACCGTGAATGCCGGTGCCCCGGAAAAAATGCATCAGCATGGTTTCGATGTTATCATCTAAGTGATGCGCAGTGAGGAGAACAGTAGGGAGTACTGAGTGCTGGCCTTCCAGTTCTAAGTCGTGAATCGTGAATCGTGAATCGTGAATTGCCGATTGCTCCCGGCTAAGCATGGGACCGATTGCCGGATTCAGCAATTCAGCAAACCACCCGTATCTCAATTCTCTGGCAGCTTCCTGAATAGACAACTTATTCTTCTCTGCAAATTCCGCTGTATCAAATTCCTTTTTTAAAAACGGGACCTTATAATGTTGGGCAAGCTGTTGCACAAAAGCAGCATCGCGCTCACTTTCCTCCCCTCTCAGCTTAAAGTTGCAATGGGCAATAATAAATGAATAGCCTGCCTGTTTGCACAATTCGCACAATGCCACCGAATCAACTCCACCACTCACGGCCAGTAGTAAGGTATCACCCCGTGAAAAAAGATGGTTATCAGAAATGTATTGTTGAAATCGTTGCAGTAGACTCATGCAGTAAATTAAAAAGTTAGTTCCTCATGCGCACTTCTTAGCTCGCCATAAGCATGGTTATCACCTGCTTTTTTGGCGGCCTCCATTCCCTTTTCATACCATTGTATAGCCGCGTTAGTGTCGCCTGTACGCTCTAATAATTTGGCCAAATGGTAATAAGAACCAATATAACCGGGATCTTGTGTAAGGATTTCCTCAAAAATTTCCCGGGCTGTTTTATCGTCCTCCAGCTTTACGTATTCCAATGCCAGTGCGTGTTTCAGAAAACTGTCGTGGGGGTTGGCCTGCAAAAATTCCTTCAGTTTGGTTATACGGTCCATTATGCCTCAATTAAAAAATCAATAAAATATCAAAATGTATCTTTATGGCTCTTATATTTGTATACATGATGGTTGCATAAACAACCAATGAAACCAATAAATCATTTGCCAATGAAGATATTAGTTTGTATCAGCAAAACGCCGGATACCACGGCAAAAATAGCTTTCACCGATAACAATACGAAATTTGCGCAGGACAACGTACAGTGGATCATCAATCCGTACGACGAATGGTATGCACTGGTTCGCGCTATCGAACTGAAAGAAAAAGATCCTGCAACTGTCTTACATCTTATAAATGTTGGTGGCGCCGATGCCGAACCGGTTATCCGCAAGGCCCTGGCCCTTGGTGGCGATGAAGCCATTCGGGTAAACACCACCAGCACCGATAGTTTTTACATTGCTTCGCAAATTGCCGAAGTAGCCAAACAAGGCAACTACGACCTGATTTTTACCGGCAAAGAAACCATCGATTTCAATGGGTCTTCCATTGGCGGTATGGTGGCCGAACTGCTCGATCTGCCTTATGTATCGCTGGCCGTAAAATTTGAATTAAATGGCACTACCGCTACCATTACCCGCGAAATTGAAGGTGGCGAGGAAGTGTGTGAGGTGAATTTACCCGTGGTGGTTAGCTGTCAGAAAGGAATGGCCGAACAACGTATCCCCAACATGAAGGGTATTATGGGCGCCCGCACCAAACCATTAAAAGTGCTGGAACCCGCTACTGCCGATACGCTCACTACGGTGGCCAGTTTTGAATTACCACCGGCCAAAGCCGGGGTTAAACTGATCCCTGCTGATAACCCGGCAGAGTTGGTGCGCTTACTCCACGAAGAGGCGAAGATCATTTAATTACAAGTTGACTAATCACAATCAGCAAATTGCCTTGTCAACTTTTCAACTTGTTAACTTATCAACTTAAACTTCATGTCTGTACTAATATTCATAGATCAGGCCGATGGCCATGTAAAAAAAGCTTCTTACGAGGTATTAAGCTATGGCGCAAAAGTAGCAGAACAATTAGGTACTACTGCCGAAGGGGTAGTATTGGGTGCTGTGGCTGCCGACCAATTATCGGCGCTTGGTAAATATGGGGTAAAAAAGATACACCATGTGGCTAATGATACCCTTAATCACTTCGATGCACAGGTTTTTACCAACGTAATTGCCCAGGTAGCACAAGCTGCCGGCTCAAAAGTGATCATATTTTCAAACAACGTTGATGGTAAAGCTATCGCCCCGCGTCTGAGTGCCCGCCTTAAGGCCGGACTGGTTCCCGGCGCTGTAGGTTTACCCGAGACTACCAACGGTTTTACCGTAAAGAAAAACGTTTTTTCAGGTAAGGCTTTTGCAAATCTTACCATCAATTCCGATATCAAGATCATTACCCTTAACCCCAATTCGTACCAGGTGGTTGAAGGCAGCAGCGGCTCTGCCGAAGTGGCGCCCTTTAATGCAACCGTTGATGCATCAAAAGTGAAAATAAAAGCCGTAAACAAGGCCAGTGGCGAGGTACCGTTAAGCGAAGCCGAAGTTGTGGTAAGCGGCGGCCGTGGCTTAAAAGGCCCCGACAACTGGGGTTTGATCGAAAACCTGGCCCATGCCCTGGGTGCAGCCACCGCCTGCAGCCGTCCTGTCGCGGATGAACACTGGCGCCCGCACCATGAACATGTTGGACAAACCGGTCTTACTATTGCGCCTAATTTATATATTGCAGTTGGTATTTCGGGCGCCATACAACATCTGGCCGGAGTGAACCGAAGCAAGGTGATTGTGGTTATAAATAAGGACCCCGAAGCCCCCTTCTTTAAAGCGGCCGATTATGGTATTGTGGGTGATGCATTTGACGTAGTACCCAAAATTACGGAAGCGGTAAAAAAGCTGAAAGGAATGGCATAAATTAACCTGGTATATTCAATGAAATGATGCTAAAGGATTTGGGCTCATTTTTTGAATAAAAACCCTTAGTTTCGTGCTTTCGTTATGAAGAAAATAGAGTTGGAAATAGTTGCCTTATCACACAGCATAACACAAACTCATTCTTATGCCGTGGTGCTAGGAGAAGTAAACGGGTTGCGTCGCCTTCCCATCGTAATTGGTGGTTTTGAGGCGCAGGCGATAGCTGTGGCCTTGGAAAAAATGCATCCAAGCCGCCCGCTCACGCATGACCTGATGAAAAATTTCATGAATGCCTTTAATATTGATCTTCAGGAGATCGTGATCTGCGATCTGCAGGAAGGCATTTTCTATTCTAAGCTTATTTGTGTAAGTGAACACGATACTGTAGAAATTGATTCTCGTACATCCGATGCGCTGGCCCTGGCCGTGCGCTTCGGATGTCCTATATATACCTACGATAACATTCTCGAAAGCGCCGGTATTTTGATGGAAGACCCATCTGGCAAGAAAAAACAGCCCCGCGAAGCCGTGGCCGCTGAATCTTCTGCCGGTACCGACGACTTAAAAACACTGACACTGGATGAGTTGAACACCTTGCTGAACGAGGTGTTGGAACAGGAAGATTACATCCGGGCCATTGCTATCCGTGACGAGATCAACACTCGCAAAAGAAAAGGCTAAATACTGATCTTGCGATTTGGAGATTTCCGGATTTTACCAAATCACAAAATCCCGCAATCCCAAAATCACAAAATTCTTCCGTTGGTTGTTTTTCCAAATTGTAAAATAAATCTCGGGCTTCATGTTGTTCGCAAACGTGAAGATGGTTACCATGACCTGGAAACCATTTTTTACCCGTTGCCTTTGAGGGACGCCCTGGAAGTTGTGAAACGGCAATCGGCAATCCCCGACAAGTCGGGGCAGGCTTGCAATCGGCAAGAACAATCCGAGCCTGTTGCGCTTCACCTGAGCGGTTTGATCGTGCAAGGCTCCGCAGCAGATAATCTTTGTGTTAAAGCATACAATCTACTTAAGAAGGATTATCCTCAACTGGATGACATCGAACTGTACCTACATAAGGCCATTCCCATGGGCGCCGGATTGGGGGGAGGTTCTGCCGATGGCGCTTTCACCCTGCAGGCACTTAACGATAAATTTCAACTGAACCTGAGCCGCGAAAAGCTGTTGGATCATTCCCTGCAACTTGGAAGCGATTGCCCGTTCTTTATCATCAACAAACCCTGTTATGCAACAGGACGTGGTGAATTGCTGCAAAGCATACCACTCGATCTGTCTGCTTATTCTTTTCTGGTAGTGCATCCGGGGGTTCACATCAATACCGGTTGGGCTTTTTCACAACTCACTCCTGCCCCATCACCCCAACCTTTACCCGAAATCATTCAGCAACCGATTGCCAGCTGGCGCAACAGCCTGACGAATGATTTTGAAGCGCCGGTGTGTAAACAGCACCCTGCCCTGCAAGCCATCAAAGATGCATTGTATGAAGGTGGCGCCCTCTACGCCTCCATGACGGGCAGCGGGTCCTGTTTCTATGGCATATTCCCTAAAAACCAGCTCCCCGCCCTGCAATGGCCTTCCCAATACGCTGTATTTGAGCTGAAATGAGTTGTCTATTCATTCAGTAGTTTAATACAATCATCATTTTAACCCCTCGCCTAAATTGATTATCTTTGCACAAATAGCTTTTGTTATCAATTACAAAGTCTACATACCACATTTCCTTCATTATAATCTCGATTTTTTGAATCATCGAGGATAACTAATGCCGTCCCGACCCTGTCGGGAGGTTAATGGCATGTCCCTATGCCTGTTTGGTCAACCTTTTACAATATATTTTACTGGTCTCACGGCTAATTTATAATTTATTATTTCACCTGTTTATGGTTTCTACTTTATCAGAAAAAACGAAGCATTATCTCGGGCTTGAAGAGCAATATGGCGCGCATAATTACCATCCCCTGCCTGTGGTGCTGGAAAAAGGTGAAGGTGTGTATGTATGGGATGTTGATGGCAAACGCTATTATGATTTCCTGAGCGGCTATTCAGCCGTAAATCAGGGTCATTGCCACCCAAAGATCATTGCGGCCTTTATGTTGCAGGCGCAACAACTGACGCTTACTTCAAGAGCATTTTATAACAACGCCCTGGGCGAATATGCCGAATTCATCACCGGTTATTTTGGTTATGATAAAGTGCTGCCTATGAACACGGGGGTTGAAGCAGTTGAAACAGCTATAAAACTGTGCCGGCGCTGGGGCTATGCCGTAAAAGGCATTCCTGAAAACAAAGCTACCATCATTGTATGTGGCGAAAATTTTCATGGCCGTACCAGTACCGTCATTTCATTCAGTACCGATCCGTCTTCACGCAACCAGTTCGGTCCGTATATGCCAGGCTTTACGGTTATTCCTTACAATGACCTGCCTGCTTTGGAAAAAGCATTACAGGATCCCCATGTAGCTGGCTTCCTGGTTGAACCTATACAGGGTGAAGCTGGTGTAGTATTGCCCGCTGAAGGTTACCTGTCGCGTGCCAAACAATATTGTGAAGCAGCCAATGTGTTGTTCATGGCCGACGAAATACAAACCGGCCTTTGCCGTACGGGTCTTATGCTGGCTTGCGATCATGACCATGTTCAACCCGATATCTTAATCCTGGGTAAAGCATTAAGCGGTGGTACCCTACCCGTTTCGGCTGTACTGGCAAACGATCCTATTATGTTAACCATTCACCCCGGCGAACATGGTTCTACCTACGGAGGCAATCCACTGGCATGCCGGGTGGCCATTGAATCGCTGCGGGTGTTGAAAGAAGAGAACATGGCTGCAAACGCCATGGCTATGGGTGAGTTATTAAGAAAAGAATTACAGGCTTTGGCCTCACCATATATTTCCCGTATCCGCGGTAAAGGTTTGTTGAATGCTGTTGTAATTGATCATACTGACAAGAACGCGGCCTGGAATTTATGTTTAACTTTAAAAGACAACGGGCTGCTGGCGAAACCTACGCATGGCGATAAGATCCGTTTTGCACCACCGTTAATTATTAACCGTGACCAGATCATGGAGTGTGTTCAGATCATAAAAAAGAGCCTGGAAAGTTTATAAGCAATGGAACATCAGGAAGAACATTTACAAAGCGCCGCATGGCTTACTGATATTGTAATTGGAATGAGCGATGGGCTCACCGTACCTTTTGCCCTGGCTGCAGGCTTAAGCGGCGCCGTTAGTTCAACCGGCATTATTGTCATTGCCGGTATTGCTGAGATCGCCGCCGGTTCCATTGCCATGGGACTGGGCGGTTACCTGGCAGGCAAAACCGAAATAGATCATTATAACAGCGAGCTAAAGCGTGAATACAGGGAAGTGGAACAGGTACCTGAAAAAGAAAAAGAAGAGGTCAGGGAGTTTTTTGAAAATTTAGGTTTAAGCGAAGACATACAAAAACAAGCTGTAGAAGAAATAGCCAGGGACAAACAAAAATGGGTCGACTTCATGATGAAGTACGAACTTGGATTGGATAAACCCGATCCAAAACGCGCCACCAAATCTGCTATGAATATCGGTTTATCATATGTGGTGGGCGGATTAGTTCCATTGAGTCCATACTTCTTTATCAATACACCCGTAGATGCGTTGAAGATATCCGTACTGGTTACACTAATTTGTTTGTTTATATTCGGCTATTTCAAAAGCCGCATGACGGGCATTCATCCCTGGGCAGGGGCTTTACGTGTAATGCTTATTGGTGCTGTAGCAGCGGGGGCAGCATTTGGGGTGGCGAAGATATTCCAATAAAGAAAAATTTGTATATTAGTGGAAAGAAAGAGCAATGGACGACAGCAAAAAACACTATACCCTTGAAGAGTTTCTTCAAATGGAACGTGAACCAGGCGTGGAATATCAATACCATGCAGGAGAAGTTTGGGAAATAAAAGAAGCTGCAGTGTCGTACAATAAACAACATTATACCGTTGAAGAATACCTTGAAATGGAACGTGCTTCTAACATGAAGCATGAATACTATCAAGGCGAAATATTTGCCATGTCCGGCGCTGGCCAAAGGCACAACATTATTTTCTCAAATGTCTTTGGAGAAATTCGTCCACAGTTAAAATACTCTTCCTGCCGTCCTTATGGAAGCGATATGAGAATGCATATACCAGAGAATACGTTGTATACATATCCGGATATCTCCATCTATTGTGGCGCCCCGACAACAACAGATAAAGAAGAAGATACACTTATTCACCCTACTATCATCATCGAGATATTATCAGAAAGCACCAGGAATTATGACCGGGGTAAGAAATTTAAATTGTATCGAGATATACCCACACTAAAAGAATACATACTTATTGATACCGAAAAAATTTGTGTGGAAGTATTTCGCATCAACGCCCATAATCAGTGGGAGAAGCAGGAATACAATAAGTTACAGGAAACGGTTCAACTTCCTGCTGTTAACGTATTTCTTCCCATGAAAGAAATTTACCTGGACACACGCCTGGCAAAAGACGTTCAATAAGTTTATCTATTTCTTCTTCGGTTCCTCTTTCAATTTAATGTCGGGGAACAACGCCATTACCATCATAAGCACTGCAGAAGCCAGCATGATCCATAAGCCGGCTAATTTATCGGGACAAATTCCGCGGTAACAACCGGAAAACATGATAAAACTTTTTATAGCGTAGGATAAAACGAGTGCGCAAATGAACATATTCCAACGCTTGGCCCATATCCGTTGTATGGCAAAAAATACAATGGTAATAATTGACATTATCACGAATACATAACCCGGCTTACCGTAAACATTATTTTCGCTAAAGAAACCGGTAAAATTCTTATTAAGATCGGGATGATAGGTCCAGGGTAAAAAACCAGCTATAACCAGAATAATAGCAGCCGCAATGCCAATCCATTGAGAATATTTCATACCCGCAAACATACTACATTACCCGTTACAGCGTACTGATCATCTCCACATCTTCCTGCTCTACCGCATTTTGGCGGGCCTTCTGACAAATAATCTTTCTTCCAACCAGCAAAACACTCAAGGCTCCTGTAGCACAGCAGGCCATTACACCCGTCATAGGCAGGGCGGTATTGTTCTGGAAAAAAGGGCCACATTGCTGTGACCCATTGAACTGTGTTCCTGGGTAAAAAAATTATTCTGTTATAAACACCGAACGGTTGGCGCCATTGTTAAACTCTACCTTGTTGGGGTTGTTCGACAGGTTAGCATTGGAAACCCTGATGTTTTCGTTCTTGTCGCCATTGATGCTAAATACCACCCCGGCATCGGGTGAATATTTAAAACCATTCAGGGTAATATTGGAGCCCGATTCAACATACACTACCGGATTTGAATTATTGCTTAATAAAGTGAGGTCCTTCATCCGGATGTTGTTGGCCTCGATGATCTCGGCCCCTTTGTTTGTTTTCAGCACTATATTATTCAGATCGATGTCTTTTACTTTCATTTCGGGCAATCCCCTGATGAAAATGCCTCTGTTGGCGCCATTGCATACGATATCGGCAATCTGAAAATTGCGGAACCGGGGCGTGGCTTCCGTTACGGGCGGCACTTCTACCTTTTCATTGGCGCCCGGCGCTTTGGCGAAGTAATACATATCGAACAGGATAGCGTCCTGCACAATATCCTTCATGCGAATATTTTTGACATAAATATTCTCCACTACTCCACCCCGGCCACGGGCTGTTTTAAAGCGAAGCCCAATATCGGTACCCATGAAAGAACAGTCATACACAAATATATTGCGGGCGCCGCCACTCATTTCAGAACCGATCACAAAACCGCCATGCGCTTTGTAAACAACATTGTTGCGAATAACCACATTCTCGGTGGGCCGGCCTCTTTTTCTTCCTTCCTCATCTTTACCCGACTTAATACAAATGCCATCATCGCCTACATCGAACGTGCTGCCTTCTATCAAAACATTTTTGCAACTCTCCACATCAATGCCATCGCCATTCTGCGCATAATCGGGATTCTTTACAAAAAGATTACGCACGGTGAGGTCCTGGCACAAAACAGGATGCAAACACCAGGCTGGTGAATTTTGAAAAGTCACGCCTTCGAGCAACACTTTTTTGCAATTATTAAGCACCACCAGGTTGGGGCGTAAAAAATCCTTGATGTCTTCAAAATCTTTGAGGGTTTGTCCGGGCAACAAAGCGGTTCCCCGTTTTTGTTCAAACGCCAGTTTTGTTTTTGCCGATGGGAACCAGATCCTGTTATCGCTGCTTACCAATCCGCCAGAGGCTACTTTTGCTTTCCATTGAGATTCAGTAAGCCGGTCACGGCCTACCATACGCCATACATCGCCATTTCCGTCAATAACGCCACGGCCTGTGATAGCTATATTCTCCAGGTTGGTACCCTGAATAGGTGATTGATTACGGGCCGAACGGCTTCCTTCATACGTTCCTTCTACCAATGGATACTGGTCAAAATCTTTTGTAAACAACAGGATGGCGTCCCGGTCTATATGCAGGTTTACATTGCTTTTCATTTCAACCGGACCTGTTAACCAGATACCGCCGGGAATCAACACCACGCCACCACCTTTTCCACTGCAGGTGGCAATGGCCTTGTTGATGGAATTTGTATTCAGTGTAAGTCCATCTGCAACCGAACCAAACTGTACAATATTAAAAGTGTCTGGTTTAAAAACGGGCTGCTCAACGGTGGGCAGATTGTTCCAGGAAAAGGATCCTTTCTCTTTGCTGGTTTGTGCATGCAGGAAGGCGCCTGGCAAACAGATCATTGCCATCATACCAGCTGCGAGCTTATTTTTTTTCATCATAATCAATATAAGACCGGTTTTAATAACCGAAGTTTTGTGAAAGGTTTGGATTTACATCGCGCTGGGTTTGCGGTATCGGCATCAGTTCGGTTTTCCCTGCCGTAAAGCCCATTGCGAATGAATTGGTAAAGGTCAACTGACTGCTTCCGCCCAACCACCAGTTTACTCTTGTTTGTCCTGATGGTGCACTCGTTGTTGGCCCCGGGTGGTAAAATGAATTCAGAAATGGATTGAAATCATCTGCATTTGACCGGGATGGTTTGTTCACATAATATAAATACGTTGGCAATTGGGTAGCGTCCCTGGCGTAAGCTGGTCCATCTTCCATATACGAATATGACGTAAATGAGGGATGATTGGTTGCAGTAGCGGTTGCCCAGGCATTCATTCTTGCCCTGGTTTCAGCAATTGCAGTAGCCATCAGGCCCCAACGCATAAGATCATACTTGCGAACACCCTCATCACCAAATTCCAGCATTCTTTCTTTAACAAGGAATTTGAAGAACCCATCTTTTGTGGTTGGAATAACAGGCGCATTTTCTTTATAGCTGCCTCCATGGCCACGCAGGTTTATTTGCTGCACCGCATCAATAGCAGCAGCTGTAGGCGCTCCGTTCAGTTCATTCTCTGTTTCAGCATACCATAGCAATACATCGGCAAAACGGATCAGCGGCCAGGCCAGCTGCATATTCTGTAAACTGTTATTTGTGGCAGGCAGTGCAGACTCCGTAGCTTTTCCACTACTGAAAACAAAACCGGGATTAGTAACCCATTCTCTTCTGAACTTACCATCATGAATAGCGCTGATGGCATGCCCTATTTTAATGGTATCGAAAATAACTTCAGAAGGCACACAGGTGATATCTCTTCTGAGATCAGTTGAATCGAACATATAAAAATAGGTAGGCAATACCGCAACGGATAATCCACCCGTCCCATTCATTTTTGTTCCGGTTTGAATACCGAGTTTACTGTCGGAACCACTACCGGCTGCCATCGATGCCACCATTATAAATTCACCAGCGGGATCGTTGGTATTATGCGCCAGCAGGTAATTCTTCCAAAGCGCCTTATAAGAGGGTAACAAACCATGCTGTGACGGGTTGGCAATGATCTCTGCACACTCGTCATGAGCGATCTTGTAATAATCCTTATAGTTCTCAGCACGAACCAGGGGCCCTCCGGTTACAGGTAATTCGTAACCGCCGCGGGTGAGCGCAATTTTGGCTCGTAATGCTTTGGCTGTGCCTTTTGTAAACCGCTGATCAATTTGATCGCCAACCGCACCCACCTCTGTTCTCCAGGGCATTAATGTTTCAGCATATTTCAGATCATCCAGCAGGTGATCGTAAATAGTGTCCCGGCTTGTTCGGGGTTTCAACAGATCTTTTTCGAATTGCGATGGCTGCCATTGCGCAGGGACATCCCCAAAATTGCGGCAAAGCTCATAATAATACTGAGCACGCAATACCAGGGCTTCGCCATACATCCGTTGCAGCTGTGCCTGTTGCTGGGGACTGCCATTAAGATACAGGTTCATTTTGGGAATATTGTATATACACAGGTTAGCGCGTTCTATTCCCTGATACATTTGATTGAAGGGGTTGGTGATGTTCAGGTTACTGGGTATACCCATGTATTTTGCCAGCAGTTGTCCTTCGTCGGTAGTGGGTGGATTGGTCCCCTTCTGCATTTCATCTGAATCGTAAGACCAGTAGCCACTGATACGGATACCATACCCATAATCGCCGGCCAGGGAATTGTAAGCCCCCAGCAATCCTTTACGTGCGTTAGGAATATTGTCGAATATAAATTCTGTATCGAAAGAAGAAGTAGCTTCCGGCGACAGAAATTTTTTACATGATAAAAAGGTGGTGCTGGCAATTGACAGCATGGAGACTATAATCGTTGTTTTATATAATCCTGATTTCATTGTAATAAAGTTGATGGGTTAAAAACTAATATTCAAACCGGCAACAAATGTCCTTGACCTGGGATAAGCAGCATAATCTACTCCGAAAGTAGTAACATCTCCCCGGCGGGTGTTGGCATCGGGATCGTACCCTGTATAACCGGTTATGGTAGCCAGGTTGTTCACCGTAGCATATATCCGCAGGTTTGTCATTTTAATTTTAGCGATCAGCGACCTTGGCACATTGTATGCCAGCGTAACGTTGTTGATGCGGATGTACGACCCATCTTCCACCGCATAACTTTGTGAATAGAACCCGTTCACGCTGGTGGAAGGGAACCAGATAGCGGCATGTGCATTCGCATTGCTCAGGGTCTCCGGATCAACACCGAGTATATAATTGGTCCCTGAAATACCTACCACTCTTTGAATGGAGTTACCATTCTCATCGATCATTTTCCAGCGGTTATTATCAATGGTGAGCATATTCACCTGGGAGCCATACGAACTGGCATATTCCAGTTTATTTGCATTGAACACTTTATTACCATACACAAAATTGGCAAACACATTCAACTCGAATCCTTTGTAGCCAAAGCTCTGGCTAAAACCACCAAAGAATTTGGGTTGCGCATAGCCAATGATGGTCCTGTCATTATCCGCATCCACTTTACCATCAGGTTTTCCATCGGGACCGCCAAGGTCTTTATATTTGGGTGAACCGGGCTGCAAAGGATCAGCCAGGATACCCGCATTGGTAACCGCATCTTTTTTCAAAATGTACTGGGTGTTGTATTGCGGATATAAAGGATTGGAGAATGGTACGGCATCGAAGTCATCGAGGGTATAATAGCCATCATTCACATAGCCATACATGGCGCCAATCTGTTCGCCCACTTTCAACATGTAGTCAGCGGGGAAGTTATTAGCGCTGAACCAGCCTGAATTACGCAATAACTGCTGGTTTTGACCAAGTGAAGTGATCTTATTTTTGTTAAAGGCAATATTGAAGCTGGCATTGTAATTAAAATTTTTGGTGCTTACAATGTTGCCTGAGAGTTGTAATTCCAACCCGATATTCCTTGTAGAACCTGTGTTCTGAAACTGATTAATATAACCCGAGGAAGAAGGGATGGCCTGATTTAGCAGCAGTTTGCTCGAATTATTTATATACCCGTCGATGGTAGCAGAAAGCCGGTTATTGAACATGGACAGATCAACGCCAACGTTCTTTGCCACCTGGCTTTCCCACATCAGCTCTTCATTACCCAGGTTGGCTGGTATAAAGATACCGTTGAGCGCACCATTTAAACCATAGCCGCCATTTGCGGGTGAAGTGTACTGCGTTCTGTAAGAGAATGGCGTAATGCGGTTATTACCTGCTCCCCCATACGTAAATCTTAGCTTCAGGTCGTTGATCAGGTTACTTTTGAAAAAATTCTCGCGGCTAATGCGCCATGCCACAGCGCCTGAAGGGAAATACCCCCACCGGTGGGTTTCACCAAAGATAGAGGTACCATCTGCACGCAGGGTGAATTTGGCATAATAACGTTGATCGTAATTATAGTCGATAGTTCCAAAGAAAGATGCCAGGGAGGTAGGAACACGGCTTGAGCCTGCCAACGGCTGCGGAAACGCACTGGTGGAAGCAGCAGCCAGTTGCAGGTTGTTGAATGCCTGGTCGGCTGTAGTGCCAACCGGGAAATACCGGATATCCTGTTGCGTAGTAGTGTTTACTGTTTTCTGCGTTTCCTGTCCCACCAGTACTGAGAAATACCCTTTAGGGCTCAGGAAGGAGGGATTCAAATAAGTCAATACATTTGAATTCGATATTTGCAACCCTTCCTGGCTGCCGAGCGAGATCAATGGCATCTTTTGGTATGATTTGGCATTGTTTGTCAATGTATCATCAAAGGCCTGGTTCCTGGTCCGGGTTGAATTGACGCCAACGGTTGAACGCAAACTAAGGTTCTTTGCCAGGTTGATCTGGACATAAGCACTTAAATTAAGCTGGGTATTAAGCCGTTTTCTTGTTTCTGCATTTGCCAGCAAAACGGGGTTCAGGATATTGAAACCGTTCCCTGCATTTTGCAGATCGAGCGTAGCGTCATAAGTGTCTTCTTCTTCACCTGCTAAAATAAGTGGTTTGTAACGGGTGTATTGACGTAACCGGTTTGAACCGGCGCCACCAGCATCTGAGGTGCCGGCCCCGTTGATCCGCTGATCGGTATACCGGGCGGTAAACCCAAAGCGAAAGATGTCTTCACTCCCTTTGTGGTCGAGGCGGAAAGCGAGGTTTTTCCTATCGAGATCGGAATTGATAAGAATACCTTCCTGTTTGTTGGCCGTTACACTTAAATTATAGGTGGTATTGGCATTGCCCCCCGATAAGCTTATGTTATGTGAAGATTGCAATGCGTTCTTACCCATTGTTCGTTCCTGCCAGTCGTAAGTTGGATAATCTTTATAAGCCTGTACCCCATCCCATAATACATTAGAACCAGTATAGCGGGTAATTGAACTATCGGCCCGCCACATACTTTTTTCATACTGGTATTCTACAAAATCATACGCATTCATCATGGGTATCTTTTGTGCCAGTTGCTGAACACCATAATACATATTGTAATTGACAACCGTTCTGCCATTGGTATTTTTACCGCCTTTGGTGGTAATCACCACTACCCCGTTGGCGCCTCTTGAACCATAAATAGCAGTGGAAGCCGCATCTTTCAATACGTTAATGGAGGCAACATCCTGGGGATTTAAAACATTCCATGCATTGTCGGTAATCACCCCATCCACCACATACAATGGTTCAGAAGTTTGAGTGATAGATCCCCGGCCACGTACATTGATCACGGCATCTGCGCCCGGCGCGCCTTCAGACATGGTTATCTGCACCCCAGCCAGTTTTCCCTGTAAAACTTCGGCAATGTTGTTCAGCGGATTATCTTTCAGGTCTTTTGAAGTAACCTGCGAACTGGAAGCCAGCAGATCTTTTTTGGCTACAGCCTGGTAACCGATGATCACGATCTCATCCATTGACCCAAAAGTTTTTATGAGCGTGATATCGATGGTCGTTTTCTGACCAACTGTCACTTCATGGCTGGTATAGCCAACGGACGTGAAAACAAGTGTGGGATTTCCTTCGGCAGGAAGGGAAATGCTGTATTTGCCGTCATTGTCGGTTTTGACGCCGATCTTACTTCCTTTTACACCTACAGATACATCACTTAAAGGCAATTTCGTACTATCTGCAATTACACGTCCTGTTACGGTCCGCGTCTGGCTCCATGCTATGTTCACACAAAAGAACAGGAGCCCTAAAAAAGAGAGGTTTCTTTTCATATGCAAGCTGGCAGTTTGGGTTTGATGAAAGGACCAAACCTATTTGTAAGCCGCTGAAAAGGGGTTCACATTTTACTTTGAAAGGTTTGTTTTTTCGTTCATGATAAATGCCTTATTGATAATCAGGCGCTAATAAATCATGAAGAATGAATCGGCAAAGGGCAAAGGGCAGAGGGCAAAGGCCTCATCGCGGCAACTCTGAACGCTGAACAGTGAACGCTGAACTTTAATACTTTGTTTTCAGGTAGTCAGATGGCGACACCTGGTACTTCTCCCGGAAACAGGTGCTGAAATATTTGGGGTTACTGAAACCCGACCAATAAGCCACCTCGGCGATGTTGGTACTGCCTGCATCGAAGTATTGTCTGGAAAGCTGCAACCGCATATCGCGCACAAATTCTACGGTGGTTAACCCGGTTAGACTTTTGAATTTTTTATAAAAGGAAGAACGGCTCATGTTCATGCTTTCGGCAAT